>JAMOMX010000117.1 GCA_027066935.1 Sulfurimonas sp.
ATACTTACGAGTCGAACAAATATACTTAATCAAGGTTTCTCATTAAGTGATACTTTTAAAAATAAAAACATCAATAGCGATGAATTTATTATCAAATTTGAGTCATTAGAAGATATTGATAAGGCAAGAATTTTATATAATCACATTTGGCATAGCAATTTTGATAATGATTATATAGAGGAAATATATAAAGAAAAGCGTTATAGAACAATCATAAATCACAAAAATTTTAATCCTAGAATAATAGAGTTTATAACTAGACGAGAAGAAGTAACATCTTCTTGTTATTGGGATCATATTATTCAAAAACTGGATAATCCCATAGATATATGGACACATACCTTTGATGTACAAAGTGATGATTTTATAAGAAATATTGTACTTTTAACTGTGTTTAATGGAAATTCTATTGATGAAAATGCCTTGAAATCAGCATATAATAATTTAAATGATTTATTGCATACTCAAAATACTTCACATCTTTCTAAAGAGTTTGATAGTGTTATAAAAAAAGTTATTAAATATTTTTTAAAGAGAACACATAACTACATGTGGAATAAAATAGAATATTCACTTTTTAATCCATCTATAGCTGATTTTATAATTAATAGATATAAAAATGATAAAATTTTAATAAAGATATTTCAGTCATTAAAAACAGAACAATCATTAAAAGTAATTCATGATTTATTTCACAATAAGGTTATAGATACTGCTTCCTGTGAAGGAATAATAAACAGTATGGATTTTAGTATTAATGATTGTATGGATTATCTTGTAGGATTTGCATATTTATTGTATTTATCTTGTGAAGAGGAGTGGTTTTCAAAAGATAAATTATTAGGATTTCAGAAAAATATTCAATTAATCATAGAAAGAATAATTGAGAAAGATGAAAAAATAAATGATGTGTATAAAATTCTAAGCTTACTGAGTTATCCATATGAAGAAAAGATTAAAGTGACACATAAACTTTTAAATAAAATTATTCAATCTGTGGAATCTGATGATGAAGAAAGCATTGCTCAATTGGTGTACTTGTTTACTGATAATAAATTTAATACAAAAGAGTTTAAGCCATCATTAGATCTATTGAATAATTTGCTAGAAGAGTATATTTTAGAAGGTATAAAAAATGAAACTTATCACATAAGAGATTCGGTTATAAAAAATTCAAAACAATCTATAAATCAAATTATAAATGAAAATTTAGAGGATGAGATAAAAGCCATGACTACTTCTCTTGTAGATAATACTTATATGGATATCACTGGGTATGTTTCTAAATATATTGATATAAAAACAATTCAAAATAAAGCTAAAGTCGAATTACTGAAAGATATACAAGATGATTGTAGTGATTTTTTTGAAGAAGATAAAGATGAAAAACCTTTATCGATAAAAGAAAAACAAGGCAATAATGATGTTAGTAAAGATTGCGATATTGATGATTTATTTGAGAGATAATAGAAAAGGACACTTATGAGTAAAACCAACCTAAAAAAACTCTCATCTACTACGGGCTATGAAACCAAAAAGATACTCAAAAAGTCCATCTCTGCTAGTCGTGCCTTGGCAAACTTAAACGGTGTTGCCAAAACCATACCAAATGAAAACATCATCACTACTCATGATGAACTCTACATCTCTACGATTGATAGTAAAAATCTAACATATCTTGACTATATGTTGAAAAAGGACAAAAATGAAGATACAGTTTGAAAGTAACCTAACCTATCAAAATAAGCTCTATATTTAAAGGGTATACAGATGTTTAATTTAAAAAATATACAAGAAGATATAACTACTGAGTTTAAAGCAAAACTAAATGATACTCTTGAAAGGGAGGTGGTGGCTTTTTTAAACTCAAAAAAAGGTGGAGATATATATATCGGTATATCTGACGATAAGAAAGTTATAGGAGTTGAAGATATTGATACTGTTCAGCTTGTTATCTCCGATAGACTAAAAAACAATATAGAACCATCTATATTAGGACTTTATGAGATAATCACACAAAAGATTTATGACAAAACTATAATCAAAATCATAGTAACAAGAGGAACAGAAAAACCATACTATATAAAAAAATATGGTATGTCTATAAAAGGCTGTCTTATGAGAGTTGGTAGTGGTATAGTGCCTATGAATACCCAGATGATAGAAAATTTTTTTAGTTCAAGGACAAAAAACTCTTTAAAAAACATAGTTTCTCCTCGACAAAATCTTACTTTTGAGCAACTAAAAATATATTATGATGCTAGAGGATTAAATATCAACAGTTCTTTTTTGGAAAACCTTGATTTTTATACAGATAGTAAAAAGTTTAACTTTATAGCATTTTTATTGGCTGACAATAACAACATCTCAATCAAAGTAGCAAAATACAATGGTACAGATAAAGTTGATTTGATAGAAAATGAAGAGTTTGGCTTTTGCTCTTTGATAAAAGTTACAAAAAATGTGTTAGATAAGTTAAGTATAGAAAATAAAACATTTACAAAGATAACAGGTGATGCTCAAAGATTTCAAAAAAACATGATAGATAAAAAAGCTCTTAGAGAAGCACTTATAAATGCTATGGTTCATAACGATTATACAAAAGAAGTTTTTCCAGTAATTGAAATCTATCATGATAGACTTACTATAACATCGTACGGTGGATTGGTATCTGGTCTTAGCAAAGATGAACTTTTTGAAGGAAGATCACTTCCTCGTAACAGAGAACTTATGAGGATTTTTAGAGATTTGGAACTAGTAGAACATCTAGGTTCAGGAATACATAGAATACTAAAAGCTTATGATAAAGATATTTTTAAAATAAGTGAAAACTTTTTTGAAGTTTGTTTCACTTTTGAGAGCAACGTGGAAGTTACCACGGAAGTTACCACGGAAGTTACCACGGAAGTTACCACGGAAGTTAGTGATGAGATAAAAAAGATTATTATGCTTTTAGACACACCTCAAAATAAAAAGACACTAAAAGAAAAACTTGGATTAAAAAACGATGAGCATTTTAGGAAAAAGTACTTAAAACCAGCACTTGAAAATGGATTTATAGCTATGACTATACCCGATAAACCAAGAAGTAAACTACAAAAATATAAACTTACAAAAAAAGCCAAAATGATAAAACTTAGATTCACATAATAAGCGAATACCCTACAAGTGATAGTTGGGAGTATCTACTAGAAGAGTTAGATACACTTAATCAATCATAACAAAGCATTAAGGGTAAAAAATGGCATATATCCAACTAAC
>JAMOMX010000118.1 GCA_027066935.1 Sulfurimonas sp.
CTGGGCTTGAATACCTTTGGGGATTTAGAAAAGCTCTTTTAAAGGGTGAAATTTAATGTCTTGGTTAGTATCTCTTTTAGTCCTTTCACTTTTAATCTTTATTCATGAGCTAGGACACTACTTTGCGGCTCGTTTGATGGGTGTGTATGTTGAAGTTTTCAGTATTGGTTTTGGTAAGAAAATAGCATCATTTCATAAGTGGGGGACTCAGTGGAGTATATCTATGATTCCCCTTGGAGGTTATGTAAAGATGAAAGGTCAAGATGACAGTGACCCAACCAAGATAAGCATGGATGATAATAGCTACAACACAAAAACACCGATGCAAAGAATTTTTATACTTTTAGCTGGACCAGCGGCAAATTTTATTTTAGCTTTTGTTCTTTATTTTATAATTGCTCTTGGTGGACCTCAAATCCTTTCCCCTGTTATTGGAACCGTTGTTAAAGATTCACCTGCATATGTTGCTGGTCTTGAATCAAATGATACTATTAAGTCTATAAATGGTGTAGATATTACAACTTGGAAAGATATGGCTAAAATCATTGAGCACTCAAATGATTCATTAAATTTTACAATTATAAGAGATGGCTTTATTGAGCTAAAAACATTAACTCCTAAAATATCTCAAAGTACAAATATATTTAATGAAGTTATTGAAAAAAAGATGATTGGGATTGGTAGTGCTGGGGTATCTCATGAGTTAGAGTTAAGTTTATCTGAAACTCTAACATATGCAACGGAACAAACTATTTTTGCTTCAACTGTAATATTTACTGGTCTTCAAAAACTTATAACTGGTGACGTTCCTGCTAAAGAGCTTGGTGGAGTTATAAGTATAGTAAAACTCACATCTGATGCTACAGCAGCTGGCTGGATGAGTGTTTTGTTTTTTGCAGCATTAATTTCTGTAAACCTAGGCGTACTCAACCTACTTCCCATCCCCGCACTAGATGGCGGACATATTATGTTTAATCTATATGAATTTTTCACAAAAAAAGTACCAAGTGAAGCAGTTTTGATAAAACTTACAATAATTGGCTGGGTAATGCTTTTTTCCCTTATGGGGTTAGGTCTTTTTAATGATATTAATAGATTGATGGGTTAATATATCACAACTATGAGTAAAACCATATTAAAATAAAAAAAAGATAAATTATATGAAATTTCTTAAGATACTTATTGTCTCACAGCTACTTATATTTTTAACATATTTTATATCTTTAAATTTTTATGCTAATTTACAAGTTGCCTTTTTAAGTAGTTTTTTTGTAATGTTAGGATCTTTTTATTCATATAGAAAAATGATTATCAATAGAGTTGAGGCTAAAAGTTATATTGATAATAGAGATGAACTTGATATAATAGACGACCCACATGATTTGTATGATGAAACACCTTTAAATGAAGCACCCGCGGAAGAGTTGGATTTAAAACAAATTGTAAAAGAGGAAAAAGCAAAAATAAAAACATTTAATTTTAAAAGCTTAAAGGATGGAGCGAGTGCAGGGTTTTCTATGTTTAGAATAGGGGCTTATATATTTTTAGTACTTGGTTTTATCTCTCTTAAAAATAATGATATCTTAGATATATCTATATATCTGCCATCACTCTTGTTCGGAATAATAATAGGTTATTTTAGCTCTAAAGAGTTATTTGCTTAAAGTATATTTATTTATGCCCACTTACTTATGATGTTATCATAGGTAAATTTATAGTAATTTTTTTTGTTATATCAACAAATATTTCACTATTTTTTACCATTGTTTGCAACTCCACTTTTTTTTGCTGATTTATATTTTGAGCACTGATTTCTATAGAAAAAAGTGAATATTTCTTGTTATCAAACTTAACATGCTCCCCAATTCTATAGTACACTTTTGTATGTATTTTAGTATTATTTATAAAGCAAGAATATATTTTATTTAAAATTTTAATAAAACAATTTGTATCGATAATTATTTCTGGAATAGTTGGATCAAACTCTTTGGTAAATATTATTGATGAGCTTATTGAGTTTGTAGATACACATAGATCAATAAGTGTAAAAATATTTGTAAGTTCACCAATAGGTTTTTTTTCAGTTAATTTAAATAGTGGTAATTGATAAAGTTTTATACCTATCTCTGTTTCATTTTCATAACCAACTGTTAAACCAAAAAACTTATATCTACCAAATTCCAAATCAATAAAAGTGGTTTTAAAACCAAAAGTTACATTAGCATAGGTTGTAGCAAGATCAAACAACTCCTTAGAGTTGTTTGAGTTTATAAGAAATTGAGCTTCTGAATTTAAAGATTTAACTTTACCTTCACTGCTAAAGAGAATGTAAGGGTTATAGTCGTACTCTAACCATTTTTGCTCAATTGTCATAAAGCTCTCTATTTATTCTTCTATATAGTTTTTAAGCTTACGACCAACTTTAGGATGCTTGAGCTTTTTAATAGCACTTGACTCAATTTGGCGAACACGCTCACGAGTAACTGTCAACTCTTTTCCAATCTCCTCGAGTGTTCTATCACTTTCATCATCCATAATTCCAAATCGAAGTTTAATTACAGCTTTTTCACGCTCATTTAACTGCTCTAATACTTGTTCAATTTGAACTTTTAAATCATCTTTTAAAATTGCGTCAGCTGGAGATAAAGATGTTTTATCTTCAATGAAATCACCAAAACGACCATCATCTTCACTACCAATAGGAGCTTCAAGAGAGATAGGCTCTTTTGTGATTTTAATAACATTTTTAACTTTTTCAATTGAAAGACCAACATCTTCTGCAATTGTTTCAACATCTGGCTCTTTACCATGTTCTTGAAGGTGTTTTCTCATAATTTTGTTAATGCGATTTATTGTTTCAATCATATGAATAGGGATACGAATAGTTCTTGCTTGATCTGCAATAGCACGGCTAATTGCTTGACGAATCCACCAAGTAGCATAAGTTGAAAATTTATAACCTTTTTTATACTCAAACTTATCAACAGCTTTCATAAGCCCAATATTACCCTCTTGTATAAGGTCTAAAAATGGTAATCCACGGTTTGTATATCTTTTTGCGATAGAAACAACAAGTCTAAGATTTGATTTTGCCATCTTAGTTTTTGAAATTTCAGATATATTTTTACCACGCTTAATTTGCTCTAGAATGTCAGCCAATTTGTCAGGTTCCATATCAAAACTATTTTTTGAAGCTTCTTTTGTTTGAACAAGTTTTTTTATTTCCATATAAGTACTTACCATAGTTGCCTCTGGAACCATCCCAATAATATCTTCTTTTGTTAACGAACAAATTTTAGCTACTAAAACTTTATGGTTAGCTCTTAATGTTGTATTAAATAAAGGAAGCTTGTATTCTAGTCTTTTTAGCTCTTTATCGTACCCATCATCACTTTTAAGTGCAGTCTCCATTGAACGAACAAGCTCGTTAATAAGCTTTGATGTTGGACCTAATTCTAAAAGTTTTTCTTTTAACATTTGTTTTTTAAATGTAGAACCTAAAAAATAGTGGATAATCTCTTCATTTAATTCACCATTTACCTCTTCTGGTAGTTTCGTGTTAAATTTCATCCAATCTTTTTTTGCTTTTTCAAGAGATTTAAAGCTCAAAGAAACTTTCTCAACTCTTGTTTTGTCTTTAGCACTTAAGATAGCACTCTCACTAGCAGCATCTTCTGATGAGTCATTATCATCACTATCTTCTTTCTCATCTTCAAAACTTCTAAATAGTTCTTTAACTCTTCTCTCTCTATTGATTAAGGGTTCTTTATAGTCTAAAATAAAATCTATCAAATATGGAACAGAACAGATGGCATCGATAATAATACTTTCGCCACTTTCTATTTTTTTTGATATCTCTATCTCTTCTTCTTTAGTTAAAAGTGGGATTTGACCCATCTCCCTTAAATACATCCTTACAGGCGAGTCAGAGCGAGACCACTCAAGTAGTTCATGCTCTTTTAAAATGTCAAATTTATCAGAGTCATTACTCTCTAACATTTTTCTTTGAGCACTTCGTCTTGCTTCTGCTTCTTTGTCATTAAGTTTTTTAGCATGCTCTGAAGATGTATAAAGGCATACTTTATGCTTAGTTGCTAACTTAAATATATTTTTTGATTGAGAAGCTGTCGGTTGTTTTTCAAATAATTCGATAAGAGATTCGTAAGTTGCACAATCTTTTGATTTGTGATCACTAAAAAATGTGTCAATTGCTTTGTTGAGTTCTTTTGCTGTCATTAAAGATAACCCTTGTTTTTTTAAGTTTTTTTAAAGAGTGGATTATACCGAGATAATCTTAAATTTATATTGTTTTATTACATATCGGCATAAAAAATAAAAATATTATTTATTGATATAAAAAACTGGAACATCAATTGCTATATCTCAATAAATTGTATTTAAAGGATTCTAATGCAAACAGGTTATTATGCTGCTGCTTCTGGTATGATTGTTCAGTTTAATCGTTTAGATAATATTGCAAATAATCTTGCAAATGTAAACACTAATGGCTATAAAGAAGATAATGTTGTTGTTGGTGATTTTATGAGATTATATAAAGATGCAAGAGATGAGCTTCCTCATGAAAATCAAACAAAAGCAGGCGCTCAATTTTTAAATAGAACTATGACAAAAACACCACACATAGTTGATCAGTATACAAATTTTTCTGTTGGTGCTATGCAAAAAACAGATAATTCATTTGATTTTGCACTTAAAAAAGAGGGGTTGTTCTTTTTGGTAAAAACACCAGAGGGTGTTCGCTTAACGCGTGATGGTGGATTTATTAAAAATGATCAAGGTATTCTTACAACTAAACAAGGTTATGAGGTTTTACCTGATGATTATTTTTTAGCAGATTCTCGTATATCTTTTAATGAAGAAGATACTTTAGTAGAATCTGATAAAAATGGTCAACTTTATACAAATATACCAAATACATTTGCTCAAACACAAAACAAGAAACTTTTTATTGCCAACCCAGATAATTTAAATATGCTTCAAAAAGTTGGTGATAATCTTTATGAGTACAAGGGTACAACTCAATTAAAACCTCTTCAAGAGAGTGGGGCAGTTGCTCAGGGGTTTATAGAAAAAAGCAATGTAAATGCTGTTAAGATGATGACTCAAATGATTGAAACTAATCGTTTGGTTGGGATGTATCAAAAAGCTATGGATACTCAAATGAATGATATGAACCGTGATGCAATTGAAAAAATTGCTAAGAAATCTTAAAAGGACTTAAAAAATGATGCAATCACTTTATACTGCTTCTACAGGAATGTTAGGGATGCAGACACAGATAGATGTAACAGCAAATAATATTGCCAATGTTAACACTATTGGATTTAAAAAATCTCGAGCAGAGTTTGCCGATCTTATGTACAAAGTTATGGAATATGCAGGCACATCAACTAGTGATACTACTAAAAGCCCAACTGGTATAGAAGTTGGACTTGGTTCTCGTCCCACTGCAATAAATAAAATATTTTCAGCAGGAAGTTTAAAGCAAACGGACAATCAACTAGATTTGGCTATTACGGGAAAGGGTTTTTTTAAACTTGAACTTCCTGATGGAACAGAGGTTTACTCCAGAAATGGTGCTTTTAAAGTTGATGATTCTGGAGCTATTGTAAATAGTGATGGATATAAACTTATTCCTGAAACAGTAATGCCCGAGGATGCTACAAATATTAGTGTTGGTACTGATGGTATTGTTACAGTTGTACAAGCAGGACAAACTGAAGCTACACAAATTGGTCAAATTGAGTTAACAAACTTTATAAACCCTGCTGGACTTCACTCAACAGGTGACAATCTTTTTATTGAAACAGATAGTTCTGGTCAGGCTACTACTGGTACTGCTGGTCTTGATGGTCTTGGTACATTAAGACAAGGCTTTGTAGAACTTAGTAATGTTGAGCTTGTTGTGGAATTAACAGATCTTATTACTGGTCAAAGAGCATATGATTCAAACTCTAAAGTTATCACAACAAGTGATGAAATGCTTCAAACCACAAATAACTTAAAAAGATAAAATAACCTAAATTACGCTTGATACTAATTGATATCAAGTGTAATATACATATATTAACTACTCATTTTATAAACAATCAAACTCGATTTTGCTATAATCCAAAATTATTTTAAATTACATATAGGATATTTATATGAAAAAAACAAATATTGATGGAAAAGTTTGGCGCTTTGGAAAAGATATTGATACTGACTTAATCATAGCTGCACGATACTTAAATACTTCAGTTCCTGAGGAATTAGCTGCACATGTTATGGAAGATGCTGATCCTGAATTTGTTACAAAAATGAGTAGCGGGGACATTATAGTTGCTGGTGAAAATTTTGGTTGTGGAAGTTCTCGTGAACATGCCCCTATAGCTCTTAAAGCTGCTGGTATTGCGGCTATTATTGCACCAACTTTTGCAAGAATATTTTATCGAAACTCATTCAACATGGGATTACCTATTTTTGAATTAAGTGAGAGCGCTCAAATAGCTGAGGGTGATGAAGTAAATATAGATATGGATGCTGGAACAATTACAAATAAAACAACTAATAAATCATATAATTTTACACCAATTCCCCCTTTTATGCAGGAGTTAATTGATGCAGGTGGTTTAATGAATTTTGCACAAAATGAGATAAAAGGTAATAGATGAAAACATATAAAATAGCACTAATAAAAGGTGATGGGATTGGTCCTGAGATAATAGATGAGGCAACTAAAGTGTTGGACGCTGTAGCATCTTGCTATGATTTTGACTTCAAATATACAGAGGTTTTAATGGGTGGTTGTGCTTATGATATTACTGGTGATCCTCTTCCTCAAGATACAGTTAGAACAGCTTTAAGTAGCGATGCAGTTCTTTTTGGTGCAATAGGTGGAGATAAATGGGATATATTACCTAGAGAAAAAAGACCAGAGAGTGGACTATTAAGATTTAGAAAAGAGCTAGGTGTATATGCAAACCTTCGCCCAGCAGTTGTTTATGATGAACTAATTAATGCTTCTTCATTAAAACCGACAGTTATAGAGGGTGTTGATTTAATGGTAGTTCGTGAGTTAATAGGCGGTATATATTTTGGTGAACCAAAAGGTCGTGATGAAAACAAAGGTTACAATACTATGGTTTATACTCGCAGTGAGATAGTTAGAATCGCTCATCATGCATTTAAGATTGCAATGGAGCGAAAGAAAAGAGTATGCTCTATAGATAAAGCAAATGTACTTGATGTATCTCAACTATGGCGTGAAGTTGTAGAGGAAGTGTCTGTAGAGTATCCAGAAGTTGAACTGACTCATATGTATGTGGATAATGCAGCAATGCAATTGGTTCGCGATCCAAAGCAATTTGATGTAATGCTTACTGGAAATATCTTTGGAGATATACTTAGTGATGAAGCTTCGATGTTATGTGGTTCTATAGGGTTACTTCCATCAGCATCTATTGGTGATAAAATTGGTGTATATGAGCCAATTCATGGTTCAGCACCAGATATTGCTGGGCAAGGGATAGCAAACCCAATTGCTACAATATCTTCTGCCTCAATGATGCTAAGATATGCGCTTGGTGAGATTGAAGCTGCTAATAAAATAGATGCAGCTATAAAAAAGGTATTAAAAGAGGGTTATCGTACTCAAGATTTAGCACAATATGACGCTAAAGAGGTTTGTTCAACTAGCGAAATAGGTTCAATTATCGCTAATTATACGGCTAAATAAAAAATGCAAACACTCACATTAGCAAATATTTATGAACTTCAGGGACTAAAATCTGAAGCATTAGATATTTATAAAGAGGTTTTAAAAAATGACCCCTCTAATAGTGATGCAAAAATAGCGATACGCAGATTGTCTGGAATGAGAAAAAAGTTTTTAAATGTAAATACGCAAATGAAAGATTTTTTTCTGAAAATGGATGATGAGATAGAGATAAATGAATTTGAAAGGTGGCTACTGAAATTATGGAATTAGAAGATGCGATACTCTCTACTCTAAAAGAGATAGAAGAAAAAGGAAAATCTCAACTACTGCAACCTAAGAAAAAACCTTTTGAAGTAAAAGAAAAAAAAGAATTTCAACATATTATCCAAGAAAAAAATATAGATAATGGGACTGAAATATCTTCAAATAAAAATTTTGTTTCTCAAGAAGAAGTGTTTTTATTATCAACTAGAGAGAGATTATTGGTTTTATTTGAGGGTTTTCAAGCACCAAACAATAAAAATATAGAGGCAAAAATAGATTTAACTCTTAATTTTTTAGAGTATATGTTAGCTTCAATAGACAATAGAGTAGATGAGATAAAAAAAGGCACTCATTAATGGAACAATTTAGAGTTTTAATTGATGCAGATGATGAAAAAGGTTTGGTATATAAGGTATCTAGTATTTTTTATGAGCATGGGTTAAATATATTATCAAATAATGAGTTTGTTGATAAAGTAAATGGTAAGTTCTTTATGCGTAGCGTAGTAGAGGGTGATGTGGATTCTAATAATCTTAGAAAATCTCTCGTTGATCTGCTTCCTGATAACTCAAATATCGATGTAATTAAACCAGCTAAAAAAAATATTATCATTATGGCTACAAAAGAGATGCACGCATTAGGCGATATCTTAATACGTCATGAAGCTGGTGAACTAGATGCAAATATACTTGGTGTTATATCAAATTATGAGATACTTGAATCATTAGTAACTAAATTTGACATACCCTATGTAAGTATCTCTCATGTTGGTTTAAGTAGAGATGAGCATGAAGAAAAAATATTAGAATATTTATCAACTTTTAAAGATATTGATTATATTGTTTTAGCTAAATATATGAGAATATTAACGCCAAAGTTTGTTGAGGCTTTTGAAGATAAAATAATTAATATACATCACTCTTTTTTACCTGCATTTATTGGGGCAAATCCTTATAAACAAGCTTATGAGCGTGGTGTTAAAATCATTGGAGCTACTGCACATTTTGTAAATAATAACCTTGATGAGGGTCCAATTATATCTCAAGAAGTTATCCATGTAGATCATGCTTATGGATGGCGTGATATGCAACGAAGTGGTAGAAATGTTGAAAAAATTGTTTTATCACATGCTTTAAAACTTGCATTAGAAGATAGAATTTTTGTATATGCTAATAAAAGTGTAATCTTTTGAGAGGTCTATAGATGTCATTTAATTTAGTATTGGTTCATCCACAAATTCCAAATAATACAGGTGCAATTGGTAGATTATGTGTAAATGCAGGAGCATCTTTGCATATCATTAAGCCTATAGCTTTTGATATTGATGAAAAAGCTGTTCGTAGAGCAGGGCTTGATTATTGGGATAAACTTGATCTGCATGTATGGGAATCTATTGATGATTTCTTTTTGAAAAATGAAATAACAGACAATGCTTATTTCGCAACTACAAAAACTGATAAGCCATATTTTGAAGTTGATTTTAAGGAGGGTGATTTTATATTTTTTGGAAGTGAAACATGTGGGATACCTGAAGAGGTTTTAAATAAGTACAAAAGCCAAAATATAACTATCCCTATGACTAAAGACGGCAGAAGTTTAAACTTAGCTATAAGCACTGGAATTATTCTTTACGATGCTATAAGACAAAACTTTAGCTCTTTTGGAGAATTATAAAAATGGGTATAATTATTGACACTATAGTACTGATTCTTTTTGTATTATTTATGTTTTTTATTTTTGGTGGGTATCACAAAAAAAAGTTTTTAGAGCGTGAACCATCAGAAGATGATAAAATAGATAAAGATTCAAACGATGATAAATTTAAGTGAGATAATTTAAAAAATTTTATTTGCCCATTTTTCAATCCCTGATTCAAATCTTTGAAATAAACTTTCTGCATTTTTTATTATTTTTGCCATTTTTTATCCTTTAAGTGAAAAATATTACTACAAAATGAAATAAAATATAAAAAATATTGCAAATTGACATATTTTCTTTGACTTTATTGCAAAATAATATTATAATTTATACAAAAATTACCCATGGGAGATATTATGAACAGTTTTAATACTATTGTAGAAGAGATTAAAAGTATTGTATCAACTAACTTTAGTGGAAAAAAAGTCTTTGATAAGGATGTGGCGGATGCCCTTGGTATATCTCAAATGAATTTTGCTACTATGAAAAAAAGAGATAAAATACCATATGTAGAGCTACTTGATTTTTGTGCTAAAAAATCAATATCTATAAACTGGATGCTTTATGGGCAATCTCCAGAAAGCTTGGTAGAAGCTACAAATAAATTTTTTATGGTTAAATTTTTTGATCATATTAGTGCATCAGCAGGTGGTGGTTCTGATATAGATGAGGGTCAAGCAAAAGAGATTAGTATACCAGAGGAATTTGTCCATATGTTAGGCGGAGAAAATGAACTTAAAAACATAGAAGCCATAAGTGTAAGTGGTGATTCAATGGAGCCAACTTTTAGCTATAATGATATAGTATTTATAAATCGTTGTAAAACTAATATTGAGCGAGGTGGTGTATTTACAATACGAACCGAGGGTGGACTTTTCATTAAAAGAGTTCAAAGAAGAATTGATGGTATGGTTGATATCATATCAGACAACGATGTATATTCAACACAAACACTTAAACTTAATGAATTAGAAGTAATTGGTAGGGTTGTAAGCAGATTTGGCGAAGTGGATTAAAGAGTAAAATATGAAATTTATAATTGTTTTTTTGCTTGTAATATTAATGATTGGGTGCACCGCAAAATCACAGCAAATTATAAATATAAAAAATAATAATTTAAATATTAACACAAATATTCAAAATATATCAAAAGATAAAATATTTGATCTTACGGCTTTTCCTCAAATATCTGACCCGTATTTAAAAAAAATAAATATAAAAAATATAAACTTAAGTCTAAAAAATTATGAAAAAAATTATTTTAGAATTTGGAATAAAATACCTAAAGATAGCTTAAATGACGCCAAATGGCCGTTTTATTCATATAAAGCAGGAAATCTATATGGAGAAGATTCTAATTTAATTGATAAAAGTTTTTTTATTAAAATGGAAAAAAAGTCAAATTTTAGTGCTTACAAAAGTGTAAATAAAAATGCGGTTACACTAAATCATCTAAATATTAGAGCATTCCCAACAAAAAAACTTCTCTTTAGAGATCCTTCATTGCCTGGGGAGGGTTTCCCTTTTGATTATATGCAAAATTCAACAGTAAGTGCAAATAAACCAGTGTTTATATCTCATTATTCTAAAGATAAAGTTTGGGCTTATATATTTACCAGCTTCACAGGGGGTTGGGTAAAAACAGATAAATTAGTAATTATAGAAGAAAAATATACATCACTTTGGCAAAAAGCGCAACAAGTGTTTTTAATAAAAGATGATGTAGATATCTATGATGAAAATGATATTTTTTTATTTAAATCAAGAGTTGGAATGATGTTAGCATTGATTGGTGAAGATAAAGATAATTACTTTGTTTTAAGTATATCTTCATATAAAAATTCTCAACCAAATTATCATAAATCAAAAATATCAAAGAAAATATCTCACAAAGGTGTTATGAATTTTAATAAGAAAAATTTAAAGCTAGTGATGGATGAAGTTGCAAAAAGTAAGTATGGATGGGGTGGTATACTTAATGAGAGAGATTGCTCATCAACACTTCGCGATATATATGCACCTTTTGGGCTTTGGTTGCCACGAAACTCATCACAACAAGCTAGAATTGGAAAAGTTGTGAACCTAGAAGACCTAAGTAGTGAGCAAAAACTACAGACCATAAAGGAGAAAGCTATCCCATTTAAAACATTATTATATAAAAAAGGGCATATACTTTTATATGTAGGTATCTATGATGATGAAGTGATTGCTTTTCATAACATATGGGGTATTAAAACTAAAAAAGAATCGATAGAGGGAAGAATAGTTATAGGAAAGGCTATATACTCAACATTATCTCTTGGGCAAAATCAAGAGTATTATAACGACGAAGCTGGAATATTAAAAAACTTAAAGAGTTTAAATATTTTAATTAACTAGATTTTCATATCTAATAAAGAGCCAATCATCTCATCTTGAGTTCTAATAGCTGATACATTAGCTGCTGTCGCTTTTTGCGCTATCATCTGATCTGGTATCTCTTTTGAGAGATCAGTTTGACTCTTATCAGAGCCAGTATCATCAGCCAAGCGTGTATTTGCGCTTATTGAATCTCCACTATTGCTTATTATAGTGTTATTTGGGACAAACTTATCAGTATTTACATTTGCAACATTGTAAGCACTATTATTTAGCATAGTTTGGTGCGCATTAATTGATGATAAATTATTTGAGATATTCATATTAAAACCTTCATATATACGATTATATAATTTTAAAAATAAAAGTTAGGTAAGAGATGAAATGTAAATGATTAGCATGTGAGAACTTCCACATGCTAATGAGTTAGTGTAGATCGGCGTTTAGCTTGATCTCTCTTGTTGAGCGAGAAGCTGTAATTTCACCAGTCATTGAATTTTGTCTAAAATGAAGACCGCTAAAGTTTGCTAATTGTTTAGCTTTAAAGATTTCACCCTCCATTTTTGCGTTTGTATTTACTTCCATGATTTTTTTAAGCTCTTTTGGATAGATTCCAACTTTTGTTCCCTCTAAAATAGCCAATCCTGCATCAATAATACAAGCATCACCTAGAGGGATTCCACAAACACAATTTGCACCAAGAAGAGTGTTTTTACCAATTGATATAGGATTACCATCAGTACCACTTAGTACTCCTAATATAGAAGCTCCACCACCAATATCTGAGCCATCACCAACTATAGCAGAAGAAGATATTCTCCCCTCAACCATAACAGAACCAGTTGTACCAGCATTAAAGTTAATATATGAAGCACCAGGCATTACAGTTGTTCCTGCTGCTAATTGCGCTCCAAAACGAACCTTAGAAGTATCTAAGATACGAGTGTTATCTGCTGGAATGATATGTTGAAGAAATCTTGGGAACTTATCTACAAAATCAATATGTGGATATTCATTTGCTAGTTTTAATTCAATTTCAAACTCTCTAAGATAATCTAACTCAATTGGTTGTCCGTTTGACCAAGCAACATTTGGTAATGCACCAAAAGCACCATCTAAACAAATTTCACGCAATCCCACTTTTGCTAAAGAGATAGCATATAGTTTAAGGTAAGATGCTTCAACACTTTTAAGTGGAGCATCGTCAAAAATAAAAGTGATTTTATATTCACCCTCAACCATGCCATGCTCAACTAATTGAGTATACAATGAAGATACAACTTGAATATTTTTATGCATATCACCATAAGCTTCGCTTGAGTATGGTGTAAAAGCATTTAAGCAAGATTTTAAGAATGCTAAGTTTATATTACAAACAACTTCTGATTGAGTAAAGTCAATATCTATACCTTGCTCTTTCAAAGCTTGTATAAAAATAGCAGCACTGCCAAAGTTTTCATCCCAGTTTATTATTGGATATGTAGCTTGAAGACTTTTATCAATGTTTAATTGACCTAAATCAATTCTTGCAATACCAAAAGCTAAGGGATCTCTATAGCCTTTAGTCTTTTTTATGCTACTTATTAGCTCTTTAAACTCATCTGATGTTTGAATAATTTCCATTAATTCTCTCTTTAATAATATATTTTGCAATTATATTAAAACTTTACTAATATCTATATAGAATTAGTATCTATTTTTTATTTAAGTGAATTAAGTTGCTCTAATACTTTTTCTTGTTTTACCTTTGCATCTGTTAATAATGTACGATTTTTTTCTAGTACATCTTCAGGTGCATTTGCTACAAATCTTTCGTTGTTTAGCATTTTAGAAACTTTATCAATCTCTTTTTGTAATTTTTCATCTTGTTTTGTAAGTTTTGAGATGATAGAGCTTAAATCTATAGAATCTGTAGGGATAAATGTTTCACACAAATTAGAGATATCACTAACAGAGTTTTCAATCTTAGTCTGTGTAAATTCAACATTTTCAACTTTTGCAAGTTTTAGTATAAATGGTAACATCATCTCTTTTTGTTTGTCTGTTAATCCCTCTACTTTTACAAATGCTTTATCTATTTTTTGATTAGCCAAATCTACCAATACCTTTGCTCGTCTAATAGATATAATAACATCCATAATAAGCTCAAAAGTTTTTTCTTCTTTACGCTTTTTAGTTTTATGAGGGTATGGTTTAATCATAATAGATTCATCAGTTTCAAGTGAAGTTCCTGATAAATCATGATATAGATATTCTGTAACAAACGGCATAAATGGGTGTAAAAGTTTCATAGCCTCTTTAAAAACTGCTCCAAGCTCTATGATGGAGTCTTTGTCTGCTTTACTTAGCTCAATTCCCCAACCACAAAATTCATTCCAAATAAATCTATAGATGATAGTCGCCGCGTCATTAAACTTGTAAGAATCTAAAGCTTCACGAACTTCAAGAGTAGCTTGATTTAGGCGGGAAGTCATATATTTTGCTAGGTCAGTTTTTAGACAAAAACTAGTTAAATCTGGAAATTTGTCTTCATTCATCTTTAGATATACTGAAGCGTTATAGAGTTTATTTGTAAAGTTGCGGTTTAGCTCCAGTTTTTCTGTACTCATACGGATATCACGACCTTGAGCGGCACTAATTGCAAGGGTAAAACGAAGTATATCAGCAGAGTATTCATTTACCATATCAAGAGGGTCAATCACATTACCCTTTGATTTACTCATCTTATCACCTTTTTCATCTCTTACTAGTGCGTGAAGGTAGATGTGGTTAAATGGTAAC
>JAMOMX010000119.1 GCA_027066935.1 Sulfurimonas sp.
AACAATAGTTATGAAAATGATATAATGCTGAAATTATAAATACTTAGGATATATACAAATATGCAATTCACCCTAGACGCTACTTCAAAAAATGCCCGTGCTTGTACCATTATAACTGCACACTCAAACATTAAAACACCTGTATTTATGCCTGTTGGTACACTTGGAAGTGTAAAAGCTCTTGATATGCAAGATATGCTTGAGCTTCTTGGCACTGAAATTATCCTTGCAAATACTTATCATACATACCTAAAACCAGGTGATAAAACTATTGCTAAAATGGGTAAACTCCATGGTTTTACAACTTATAATAAAAGTTTTTTAACAGATAGCGGTGGGTTTCAAGCGTTTTCCCTAAGTGACATTTCAAAACCAACAAAAGATGGCATAGAGTTTCGTTCTCATATAGATGGAAGTAAACACTTTTTTACACCTAAAAAAGTTATAGATATTCAACACAATCTCGGTTCAGATATTATGATGATTTTAGATGATTTAGTAGCACTTCCAGCTACACAAGAACGCATTAAAACCTCCATTGAGAGAACTACTGCTTGGGCAGAAGAGTCTATAGAGTATTTTAGAGAAAAACAACAAGAGGGTATTGGAGTGGAGCAAAATATTTTTGCAATTATTCAAGGTGGTACAGACAAAGCATTTAGAACCAAAAGTGCAACTGAATTATGTGCTATGGATTATGATGGGTTTGCTATTGGTGGATTAAGTGTTGGTGAGTTAAATAATGAGATGTACGACACAGTTGAACATACAGTCCAATATATGCCCCAAGATAAGCCACGCTACTTGATGGGTGTTGGAACTCCTGAAGATTTGATAGAAAATATTGAGCGAGGCATCGATATGTTTGATTGTGTAATGCCAACTCGCAATGCAAGAAATGGAACTCTATTTACCTCCTTTGGTCGTATAAATATTAAAGGTGCAAAATTTAAAGAGGATTCTAGTCCAATAGATGATGAGTGTGAATGTTTAACTTGTAAAAGATATACTCGTGCTTATTTAAACCATCTGTTTCGCGCTAAAGAGCTAACATATTTTAGACTAGCAACTATACATAACCTGCACTATTATCTAAACCTTATGCGTGAAGCTAGGGAGGCTATTTTAGAAGATAAATATGCTGAATTTAAAACTGCATTTTATAAAAAGCGTAATTTATGAATAAAGTTTTTTTAACTGACTTAGACCATACATTTTTACGAAACGACTTAACCATAAGTGATTTTTCAAAAGATATATGGAATAAGATGGCAAAAAATAATATAATGAGTGTTGCAACAGCAAGGGCTCATAAAAAAACAAAGCAATTTTTACAAGACTTAAATATTAATGCACCAATGGTTTTACTTGATGGCTCACTAATAGTTGCAGATGATAAAATTATAGATAAAAAAATACTAAATAAAGAGATAGCTAGTGAGATAATCAACCTTGGACTTAAACACTCTCTAAAACCTTTCGTATTGGCTCAACAAGGTGAAAAACTTAATGAAGTATTTTTATATCCAAAAAATGGAAATAAATATCAAAATAAATTATTAACTAGATATATAGGTGATGATCATTTGATATTAGTTGATAATGTTTATGCTATGGATGAAAATTTTAAAATCTCTTATATGGCAGATGAAGATATATTAACTACTTTTCAAAAGGAGCTTCAAGAAATTTTTGGAGATAATATTAAGTGTATTTTAGCACCAGAAGCTTATATGGGCTGTTTTTACCTTACAGTTTTAAACCCTCATGCTGATAAATCAAGTGGGCTTCAAACTCTAAATGATTACTTAAATCTAGATTTCAAAGACTATACAGTTTTTGGAGATAATTTTAACGACTTAGGTATGTTTGAACTAGCAGAAATCTCCATTGCTGTTGCAAACGCACAAACAAAAGTAAAAGAACTTGCAAACATCATTTTACCCCATACAAATGATGAAGATGCTGTTGCAAAATATTTAAATACTCTTTAACTATCGTTTATCTCTTTTAATCTTTGCGGAGTGCCAATATCTCTCCAAATACCATTGTGTAGTTCAAAAGATATGTTATTTAACTCTATATTTTCTCTTAATATTGGAGCTAAAGGGCGATTTTCACATGTTAAAGATTTAAAAAGTTTTGAGCTATAATAGCCTATACCACTAAATGTATATTTTTCATTTTTAAATTCAAAATCACCCTTTAAATTATGCTCTGGATTTGGTACTAAAATGAGATGCGCTAACTTATTTTTTAAATCAAACTCATTATTAAACTCATAATCACACCATACATCTCCATTTACCACTAAAAACTCTTTACCCAAATGTGGCAACGCTTTTATAATCCCACCAGCACTCTCTAAAGCACCCTCTTCTTGCTCATCAGAGTAGATTATATCAACACCCCACCTACTCCCATCACCAAGAGCTTCTGGAATTTTATAACCTAGGTGGGCTATGTTTATTACTATGGTTTTAAAGCCATTTTTAACTAATTTTTCTATTGTGTAAACAATAAGAGGCTTGCCTTTAACTCTCAAAAGTGGTTTTGGCAAAGTATCTGTAAGTGGACGCATACGCTCCCCTCGCCCAGCTGCTAAAATCATAGCTGTCATTTTTCAATGCTCAATTCACTAGCAATCATCTCAGCCTGTTTAAGTACTGTTTCAGTAGCTAGTTTTTGCATATCTGGTGGATAACCAAATTGTCGTAAAGTTCGTTTTACAATAACTTTTAACTTAGCTCTAACACTCTCTTTTATAGTCCAATCAATAGAAGCATTGGCTCTTACTCTTTGAGTTAAAACAACAGCAAGTTCACGAAGTACATCTTTCTCCATCACCTCTTTTGCACTATTATTATTTGCAATAGCACTGTAAAAAGCATACTCAAAATCACTCAGCCCCATCTCTTTAGGCTCTTCATCCATCTTGTGAATATCTTTTGCTAAATCAATAAGCTCATTAATCACTTCAACAGCAGTAATAATTTTGTTATGATATTTTTTAATTGAGTTTTCCAACATCTCCATAAGTGATTTACTCTGAACTAGATTTATTTTCATTCTAGTTTTTATCTCATCATTAAGTAATTTTTTTAGAACTTCAAGTGCAATATTTTTATGTTTCATCCCTGCTACTTCCATTAAAAACTCTTCAGAGAGTATGGAAATATCAGGCTTCTTAATTCCGCTTGCATCAAAAATATCTATTACTGACTCGGTTACAAGTGCTTTATCTATAACTTGCCTTAT
>JAMOMX010000120.1 GCA_027066935.1 Sulfurimonas sp.
TATATAATTTTAGAATGAAAACAAACCATTATGATTTAATAATTATTGGTGCTGGTGCCGCTGGTATTATGGCATCTGTCACGGCAGCATCAGAGGGAAAAAAAGTACTTCTTCTAGAAAAACTCTCAAATATCGCCACTAAACTAAAAGCAACAGGCGGAGGAAAATGTAACTTAACAAATACTCTCTCTAACGAAGAGTTCATATCCCATTTTGGACGAGGAGGACGTTTTATGCGAGATGCTCTCTCTTTATTTGATAACAAACAACTTACAAGCTTTATGAATCAGATAGGTGTTGCGACACATGCCCCAGATGGTTTTCGTATATTTCCAACTTCACACTCCTCTTCTACTATAATTTCTGGACTTCAAAAAGAGATGGATAGAGTTGGTGTAGAAGTCATAACAAATCAACGTGTAGAAAGATTGCTTCTTGTTGGTTCAAATATAGATGGTGTGAAAACACAAGATAATTCATATAAAGCTAAAAATGTTATTGTAGCGACAGGTGGACTTGGTTACCCAGTACTTGGGGCAGAAGGAGATGGCTACACACTTGCTAAAGAGTTAGGACATAAGATCACAGAACTTTCACCTGCAATGATGCCACTAAAAACAAAAGAAATATGGACAGAGTGTCGTGCTGATACCATTTCAAAAGTAGAACTACGTGTTTCTTTACCTAAACATAAGAAACTACGAGCAAAAGGTGATTTAATATTTACAAAAAATGGTATTCGAGGACCTGTAGTACTTGATTTTGCACGAGAGATTACACCTCTGTTAAGTAAATATGGAGAAGTTCCAATTGTTGCAAATCTTACTAAAGGAATGAATGAAGATGATATTTTGCAACATTTTAAACAAGCAAGAGTCAAAAATCCTCATGCAACGATAGAAGAAAATCTACTTCCACTCCTAGCAAGTTCAGTTATACACAAATTATGTCAATCTGTTTGTGTTGATCCGACTATGACATTTCATAAGGTAGAGGGTAAAAATCGTAACTTACTTATCAAAGTACTTGCATCAACTCCCTTTACAATCACTGGTCATGAAGGTTTTAAAATGGCAATGATTACACGAGGTGGTATAAGTCTAAAAAAGATAAATCCAAAAACAATGCAAAGTAAGATAATTAAAGGACTCTACTTTTGTGGAGAAGTAATGGATATTGATGGACCATGTGGAGGATTTAATCTTCAATGGAGCTTTGCAAGTGGATATTTATCTGGAAAACTTCTTCCATAAAATACTTAAAGCTTTATATTTATAAATCACTATTTTTAAAAATTTCTACTATCTTGTTTACTTATTAATGCTACTATTTTTGAAGATATAGTTAAAAAAACAATAAGTATACTAATTGAGACAAACTCTCTATACTATTTTCTATAAAGACCTATTTTATGGGATAAAGTTAAGATTAGTATATTTTTATAGCTAATCCTGAGTGTAGGGCAGATACAATCCCTAAAGTAACTATGAAAGTAGCTATAAAAAAATATAAAAAGCTTATTGCATGCGGGGATTTAATTTTTACTAAAACAGGGGTACGGGGTCCTGTAGTTTTAGACTTTGCAAGGGAGATAACTCCACTTATAGACAAATATAATGAGGTACCAATTTTACTAAATTTAACAAAGATAAAAAATGAGGATGAGCTCTTAAAACATCTAAAAAATGAGCAAAACTTAAACCCGCATGCTACTTTGATAGAGCTAATAAAAACACTACTCCCCCATGCTATATCTTTAGAGTTATGTAAACTAGCAGATGTAGAACCAAATGAGAAACTCAAAGATATAGATGGGATAAAAAAAGACAAGCTTTTAAAAGTTTTAGCATGGGCACCATTAACTGTAAATGATCATGGTGGTTTTGATATGGCAATGATTACACGGGGTGGAATTAATCTAAAAGAGATAGATCCAAAAACTATGCAAAGCAAGATAATAGATGGATTGTATTTTTGTGGAGAGGTTATAAATCTTGATGGTCCATGTGGGGGATACAATCTTCAGTGGAGTTTTTCTAGTGGTTATTTAGCTGGTAAACTCTTATAATTATGTTAGATGCGATATAATACCAACTATATTTATAAACTAAAAGAGTACCATGATACAACTAACAAATATTTCTAAAAACTACTCAAGCCAAGAACTTTTTAATAATTTAAACTTTAAACTAAACTCAGGAAATCGTGTCGGTTTAGTTGGTAGAAATGGTAGTGGAAAATCTACCCTATTTAAACTTATTTTAGGTGAAGAGAGTGCTGATAGTGGGGAGATTATTATCCCTAAAAATTATAAAATAGGTACCCTTAAACAACACCTTACTTTTAGTGAGAAGACCCTTAAAGAGGAAGCTGCCTTAGCACTTAGTGATGAGATGAAATATGATACTTATAGGGTTGAAAAAATTCTTTTTGGTTTAGGTTTTACTCAAAATGATTTAGACAAAGACCCACTCTCTTTTTCTGGTGGTTACCAAATCCGTATAAACCTTGCAAAACTTCTTGTAACTGAACCAAATCTATTACTCTTAGATGAGCCTACTAACTACCTTGATATTGTGTCACTTCGTTGGTTAAAGAGTTTTTTAAGAGCATTTGATGGTGAAGTTATACTAATCACCCACAACAGAGATTTTATGGATAGTGTTTGTACTCATACGATGGGCTTAGTTAGAAAAAAGATAGAGATAATTGCTGGTGATACCCATAAATTTTATGCACAACTTAGTGCAAATGATGAACTTTACACAAAACAAAAAATATCTCAAGATAAAAAAGTAAAAGAGTTAGAAGAATTTATAGCAAAAAATAAAGCTCGTGCATCTACAGCAGCACTTGCTCAGTCAAAAGTCAAACAGCTACAAAAAATGGAAAAAATGGAAGATTTGAGTTTTGATAATAATTTAGAATTTAACTTTAATTTTAAAGATACCCCTGCTAAAGTACTTCTTGATATAAAAGATTTGAGTTTTGGATACAGCACTGAAAAAATTCTCTTTAAAGATATCTCTTTTACACTACAAAAAGGTGAATGCCTTGGAATTATTGGAAAAAATGGTAAAGGAAAATCTACACTTTTAAATACTATTGCAAAAGAGTTAAAACAACTTAGCGGAGAGGTAAACTACCACACAAGCACATCATTTGCACACTTTGGACAAACAAATATCTCCCATTTAAATCCAAACAATACCATTATGGATGAGATATACATAGGAAATTCTACCCTTA
>JAMOMX010000121.1 GCA_027066935.1 Sulfurimonas sp.
CCTTTTGTAGCACCACTAAATCTACCATCTGTGATAAGTGCAACAGATGAACCAAGTCCCATACCTTGAATAAGTGCTGTTGGAGCTAACATTTCTTGCATACCTGGTCCACCTTTTGGACCCTCATAACGAATAACTACAACATCACCAGCCTTAACTTTATGAGAGATAATTCCAGCTATAGCTTTAGGTTGAGAATCAAAACATACAGCTTTACCTTTAAATTGTCTCATACTTGGATCAATTCCAGCAGTTTTAACAACAGCACCCTCTAAAGCTAAATTTCCAAATAAAATAGAAAGTCCACCAACCTGAGAATAAGCATTTTCATTTGTATGGATAACATTTTCATCTAAGATTTTTGCATCTTTAATTCTCTCGCCAATAGTTTCACCAGTTATAGTTGGGTTATCAAGGTAAAGTAATCCGCCACGACGACTAACCTCTTTCATAACTGCATTTACCCCACCAGCCTTATCAACATCATCCATATGAACAGTTGTTAATGATGGAGATATTTTAGCAATGTGGGCAACTTTATCTGCAATTTTATTAATATTTTCTATTTTATATTCTATATCTGATTCTCTAGCAATAGCTAAAAGATGAAGAACAGTATTTGAGCTTCCACCCATAGCCATATCTACAACAAATGCATTATGTATAGCTTTTTCATTCAAAATATTTTTCATATTGTATTTTGAGTTGTCTTTCATTTTTGCTAACTCAACGATACGCTTTGCTGCTTTTTTAACAAGCTCAATCCTCTGGGGAGTCATCGCAAGTATTGTTCCGTTTCCAGGAAGTGCAATACCCATAGCTTCACAAAGAGTGTTCATAGAGTTGGCTGTAAACATACCAGAACAAGATCCGCCAGATGGACAAGCTTCACACTCAATCTCATACAACTCTTCGTCCGTCATCTTCCCCTCAGCATGTTGACCAACCGCTTCAAATGCAGTAGCAAGGTCAATAGGTGTACCATCTTTTTTATGCCCAGCTTCCATAGGTCCACCTGAAACAAAAACAGTTGGAACATTTACACGGAGTGCTCCCATAATCATCCCTGGAACAATTTTGTCACAGTTAGGGATACAAATCATTGCATCTAGTTGATGAGCATTCATAACCGTTTCAATAGAATCCGCAATTATCTCACGAGAGGGTAAAGAGTAAAGCATCCCCTCATGACCCATAGCGATTCCATCATCAACTCCAATGGTATTAAATACAAACGGAACACCTCCAGCCTCACGAATAGCTTCTTTTACAATTTCACCATACTCATGTAAGAAAAAATGTCCTGGAATAATGTCAATATAGCTGTTTGCAATCCCAATAAATGGTTTATCAAAATCTTCATCTTTAAGCCCTGTTGCACGAAGCAAAGAGCGATGAGGAGCTTTGTCAAAACCTTTTTTAATAATATCACTTCTCATAAAAAATCCTTAGTTTGTCATTCCAAACTTGATTTGGAATCTTAATATAAATGCGATTATACCACTTTTTTAAAAATTTACCTCAAACGCTCTTTACAAATAATAATAAAATGGCTATAATTCCGGCTCACTTATGGAAGTAAGCTGGAAATGCGGGAATAGCTCAGTGGTAGAGCACAACCTTGCCAAGGTTGGGGTCGCGAGTTCGAACCTCGTTTCCCGCTCCATATAATTATTGTTAAAACTGTGAATTCATATTCATTATGCCCAGGTGGCGAAATTGGTAGACGCAGGGGACTTAAAATCCCCCGGTAGCAATACTGTGCCGGTTCGACTCCGGCCCTGGGCACCACTGATAAATATGATAAAGATAACTGGTGCCATCGCCAAGTGGTAAGGCCGCAGCCTGCAAAGCTGCTATCCCCAGTTCAAATCTGGGTGGCACCTCCAGTTTTATAATATTCTTATCAAAACAACGCGTGGATCTTTGGCAGAGTTGGTCGAATGCACTGGTCTTGAAAACCAGCGAGGGTCACACCTCCCAGAGTTCGAATCTCTGAGGGTCCACCATCTATCTTTACAAATTCCCTATTTTACGATACATACAGCACTTTTTACAAACACTATTTTACTCTTGATAATTTTAATATACACCGGTTGTATAACCGTCGCATGTAATATTATTTGATAATTAGTCGCAAAGTGGTCGCAGTCCTTCTATAATAACACCAATATAAAATCATCTTCATAATTAGATGTGTAACTGCTCTTGATAAACTCATTTATTATGAGTCACAATCATTATGAGAAATTACACTAACCTACTGTAATTTTATTCAAAAAAGACTCAGGAGTGCACACAATAGTTTTCACATTAGCGAACTCATAACTTACAATAGTTTTTTCACGAAATTTTTTATCATTAGAAATTAAAAAACTAGCCATATGAGCATACGAAGCATGTCTCATATCATTTTGAGAAGCATTAAATCTATCTTTGTTTTTTTTAACTTTAGCAAAATCATCAGCATAATAACCAAGCCAATTCAATTGAGTGTAGGCGTAAAATATTTTGTTTTCGATTAAAGCGTGAATAGAAGAATTTAAGCCAGATATAGAATTATCCTCTTTCCATCTTTTTTTCAGTTCCGTCACTAACTCAGAACCTGATGGTTTAGTATCCATAATCTTTTTTGTCATCTCATGTTCTCTATATGGCTTCGTACCTAAAAGTGTATTGTCTATATTAGTAAATGTATTAGAAGTGGGTAGAGATTCATTTAACAACCGAGGTACGTTTTCCTTCATCATAATAATTGCACTTTTCATTGGTTCTTCATATTCATGTTCATTAAGACTATTAATTAGTTCTATAGCAATATTAGACACACTATTCACGCCCTTTATCATATCTTCTCTAATATCTTCAAGGCTCTTATCTACAGTAATTCCAGATAGTTTTCTGGAAAATTTATCCATTGTATCTGCTAAATAGGGGTATGGAGTATTATAAGAAGCTCTTACATTCTTAACATAATTTAAAGCAGCCTTATGTGGTTTTTCATTTATAAGTTTTTTACTTAACGGATCAATGTACTTCGCTTCAAATTGTTCTAATACATAATAATGCTCTCGAAAAAATTCAGCATCATTTTTATGTCCTATTATCTGTCCTATCTCATCTATTCCTAACTCATATCAAACTAGTGCATAATTTCATAAGGATATTTTTATCTGTTTGATTTATATTATGAAGTAAATTTGTAACAAAATCAGCAAATTTTTTAGCAGTACTAAAATATACATTTTT
>JAMOMX010000122.1 GCA_027066935.1 Sulfurimonas sp.
CGTGATAACGGTTTAACATATTCTCCAAACCAAATTATTGCAAATAATGGTGCTAAACACTCCTTGTTTAATCTATTTTCTGCAACTATCGATGTAGGGGATGAAGTTATCATACCAGCACCATACTGGGTTACATATCCAGAATTGGTAAGATATTGTGGTGGGAGTGTTGTTGAGATAGAGACTCATGATTATAGTGCATTTAAGATCACTCCTGAACAATTAAAAGATGCTATTACACCAAAGACTAAAATGTTAGTTTTAACAACACCATCAAACCCAACTGGTTCAATTTATTCAAAAGATGAGTTAATTGAACTTGGAAAAGTTCTTGAGGGTACTGATATTATTGTAGCTAGTGATGAGATGTATGAAAAACTCACTTATGAAGGTATATTTACATCATGCGCTGCAGTTAGCGAAGATATGTATAAAAGAACAGTAACTATTAATGGTCTTTCTAAATCTGTAGCTATGACTGGCTGGAGATTTGGCTATATGGCAGCTCATGATACTGAGCTAATTAAAGCAACTAAGAAACTTCAATCTCAAAGTACATCAAACATTAACTCTATCACTCAGCGTGCTGCAATTCCTGGACTAGACGGAAGTGCAGATGCAGATATAGCTATGATGAAAAAAGCATTTATACAAAGAAGAGATGAAGCGGTTAAACTAATGAATGAGATAGATGGACTTAGTGTTAATACTCCAGATGGTGCATTTTATCTGTTTGTAAATATTAAAGAGATAACTTCAGATTCACTTTCATTTGCTAAAGAGCTACTTGATAAAAAACTTGTTGCTGTAGTTCCTGGTATCGCTTTTGGTAGCGAAGGATATTTTAGACTCTCTTTTGCAACCGATATCGATACTATTAGAGAGGGTATTAAAAGAATTGAAGATTTTGTAAAAGAGTTAAAAGCTTAAGCTTTTAACAATTTTGCAATTTTACTTTGAAGTTTTAACCAAGCTCTATGCTCCATCAGTGGAAACCCTGCAAAAATCTTACCACTCTCTTTAATGGTTTTTGTTACACCACTTCTTGCAGCGAATGTAGTAAATGGAGCGATCTCTAAATGGCCAGCGACCCCACTTTGAGCACCCATAACAACATTTCTGCCAATTGTAGTTGAACCAGCCATACCCATTTGTGCAACCAATACGCTATATTCACCTACTTTACAGTTGTGAGCAATCTGGACAAGATTGTCTATTCGTACACCTTTTTTTATCAAGGTTGAACCAAATACAGCTCTATCTACTGTGGTGGAGCTTCCTATCTCTACATCATCTTCTATCACTACATTACCATTTTGGTATATTTTTTTATGCTCACCTAGTTTGTTTGTAGCAAACCCAAAACCATCACTTCCAATTGTTGTATTTGCATGAATTCTACAATTATTGCCAATTACACAATCTCTATATATCACTACATTTGGATAAAGTGTTACATTGTCACCAAGAGTAACATTTGAACCAACATAAGCACCAGCCAAAATAGTACAATTTTCACCAATGACTGCGCCAGAAGCTATCTCTGCTTTTTTAGATATTTTTGTACCCTCACCTACCCTAGGAGTTATAATATTGTCATCTTCTATAGGAGATGAAAAATGTTTGGACAATGTTGCAACTTCCCAATAAGGATTTTGAACAACTATTGCAATACAGCCATCTGGTACATATTTTTTGGTGTTTTCATCAACCAAAATAGCACCTGCGTCTGTATTTTTTATATCTTTTATATATTTAGAGTTAGATACAAAAGAGATTTCATCTTTTTTTGCATCCTTTAAAGTGTTCATAGCATTAATTTCTAGTGCTTTTTCATCTTCAGAAAAAATGGTTAAACTATTAAGTTCAATTTTTAAAATTTTTGCTATTTTACTGATTTTCATCATTATCTCTCAAGTGCCACCGTACCACTTCTAACTATCTCTTTTGGGTTGTATCTTTGTATAATACTTAAAAAGTTATCAACTCTTTTTGGTTCATCTGCAACCATTGCAATAATTACATTTGCACCAGCATTTACAATTTTTCCATTATAAGCTTCACAAAGTGTATTTATATCTGTAATGTTTTCAGTTGCAGGAAATTTCACTAAAACCATCTCTTTTTCTACTAAATCAGCATGCTCATAAACTCTCAAAACAGGGATAAGCTTATGTAATTGTTTTGTAATTTGCTCTATCACACGAACAGATCCTGATGTAACAATAGTTAATCTTGAATACTTAGAGTTTGGAACTGGTGCTACTGTTAGTGATGTAATATTATACCCACGACCAGAAAACAAATCTGTGATTCGAGATAAAACACTTGCTTCATTTACAACAATAACTGAAACAACTCTTCTTTCATTACTTTCAGTCATTATTTCTCCTTCTTTTGCAATAACATCATATTAAATAGACTTCCACCCGCTGGAACCATTGGCATAACATTTTCCATTCTCTCAACAATTACTTCAATAAAAGCAACTATGTTTTTATCAATTGCGTCTTTTAGAGCAGCATCAAACTCCTCTTTCGTTTTAACTCTATACCCTATTCCACCAAAAGCTTCTGCTAGTTTTACAAAATCTGGTTGAACAGATAAATCTGTTTCGCTATGTCTTTTATCATAAAATAGCGTTTGCCATTGACGAACCATACCAAGAAAATTATTATTTAGTATAATATTAATTACTGGTAATTTTTTCTCAACTGCTGTCATCAACTCTTGGCAGTTCATTAAGATTGATCCATCTCCTGTAAAATTAATACTTATTTTATCAGGAGCCGCAGCTTTTACTCCAATGGCAGCAGGAAAACCATACCCCATTGTTCCAAGTCCACCAGAACTCATAAATTGACGAGGTCTGCTAAATGGATAAAATTGAGCTGTCCACATTTGATGTTGACCAACATCTGTAGAGATATTTGCCCCATCACCAAGTAATTCACCAACACGCTCTATAACCCATTGAGGTTTAAGCCTATCTGTATCTTCATGGTACACTAAAGGATGAAGTTCTTCAAATTTTTCAATTGTTTCTCTCCATGGTGCATATTTCTTAGAATCAATACCTATTGATTGCTCTAACATCTCATTTACAACATTTTTAACATCACCAACAATTGGATAATCTGCATGAACTAATTTAGAGATAGATGCTGGATCAATATCTACATGAATTACACCTGCATTTTTAGCAAATTCTGAAAGTTTTCCAGTCACACGGTCATCAAAC
>JAMOMX010000123.1 GCA_027066935.1 Sulfurimonas sp.
GATGCTTTCATAAAGTTTGACCTCCTTTTCTCTAGATCGTCTTACAGAAATAATTCTAATATTTGTATCTCTATAAGTAATAATCACAGTATAGTTTTTTGAATTGATTTGTCCTAAATGCAAAAAACGGTTCAAATCGGTCAGTAAGACGGAGTTAGTTCGGTCACTAAAATGCTAAACATTCGGTCAGTCAAGACGGAAATGATTCGGTCATTTTTGACTAAAGACCGTCTTGTAAGAAATATTTAAGAAGAGGGTTTTCTGAATTTATATACACTGCTTGTAAATTAATTTACAGGAGTGTTGAATGAGGATTACGCCTATGAAAAAGATACGAGAAGTTTTAGAACTTCATGTGAAGATGAAACTATCAGCTAGAAAAACACAAAGCATAGTTGGAGTGCCAAGAAGTACAGTTTTAGACTATGCTTCCAGATTTGTTTTTAAGTAGCGTTCATCTTCAGTGACGCTGTGCGTTCACTGCTAGTATTTGTTATGTTCTTAACTTCTTGTAATATCAATATCTAATTCGTAATAAATTTTTAAACCTGTTTGTTTTTTCCTTAATAATTTAAAATCGATTAAAAATTTCATATCTTTTAAAATTGTTTGAGTTGAAAGTTTAAATCTATTTGCAACTTCTTTAGATGTCATAGCAAATGCCCTTTTATTTTTTGCAATAAGTTTCAAAATATTTTCTTGTCGCTTGGTTAATTTAACATCTAATTCTTCAACTTTATCAAATATTATACTTTCTCTAAAATAGAGAAATACTCTGTCATCTAGCACTTCTAATGCTTCAATCATGATATCTTGAATATAATATATGAAATAAGTTAAATCTAATTCATTCTCTTCTACATCAATAAATGCTTTTTCATATTCTTTTTTTCTTTTTTCACTTGAATGAATAATTTCAGATAAAGATATATAGTAAAACATATCAAAACCATTCTGTCCAAGTATATGAGTAAATAAAACTCTTAATGTTCTTCCGTTTCCATCAAAATGAGGATGTATATATCCATATAAAAAATGAAAGGCAATAACCTTATACATTGATTCAATATATTCTACTTCACAGTCATCATTATTAGAATTAGTAAATAAATAAAGTTTATTAATCATTTTCTTCATTTTTTCAATATTGGAGGTTGGTTGAAAAACAACTTTTTGTGTAGCTGTTGTAATATCGACACCACCATTTCTATAAACTCCTTCATCTTCTTTTTCATCAAGAGTATCTTCTGAAATCATTTTATGCAATGACAAAACAAAATCATCATCAAGTGTTTGTTCTTTATTACCAAAAATATATTCTAGGGCTTTATAATTATTAAAAATCATTCTTTCTGATTTATCTGCAGGTGTTAATCGCTTTTTTATTATTTCTTCTGTTCTTTTTTTTGTACTGTGAGCACCCTCTATTGATGATGAATGAAATGCTTCAGAAAGTAAAGTATCAAAAATGAGTTCTTTTTTATAGCTTTCTTTAAAAGAATAAGAACTGCTTCTCCAAAAGTTTTTAATTTTATCTACATTTTCTTTCATGAGATGAGTTTCAACGAACGTAAAGCTTTCCCCCTCTAAACTGATAAGTTCTTTTTTTCTATTTCTATATTTGAGTATTTTTTCATAAACTTTATCATAATCACAACCACTTTCAAGAATAAGTTTTTTTCTATATGCAATTTCTTTTGGAGTATAATACTTGTCAACAGTTAAGTATTTCATCCATTCTTTAGATGAAGAAGGATAGGTTTTTTTAATCATTTTATCTCCCTTTAGTTTCGGTTTGAGATTAGTTCATTTACTTTAATCATAACTCTCTGAAAATCATCAGTTCCTATTGGATAAGAGGGGCTCTTTCTACCAGAAACTTTCCCATCATATACCATTTGTATTTTTACAACCTCATGGTTTATATTTTCCCAGTGCTCTAATCCTATTGAAATTTTATATTGTGTATTTTCTGGATGTGGATTACTAGCATTTACATATACTGTTTGTATATCATTTGGAAAAAAAGTTTTTGCCATTTTAAAATCCTAAATATTATTTAGTAGCAATTATAACAAAGAAACTATTTGTAGTTAACTAAAGGTTTCTATAGTAATCTAAAGGTTTAGCTTTCGGCTATACAACTCTTTATTCAAACACATTATATACAGAGTAACCTTAAATATCAAAAATAACACACACTGATAATGTGTGTTAAATATAAAGAATTTGTTAAAAATATGACAAAATGACATATTTTTGTATTTTTATATAAAAAAAGCTTATTATTTTTAAAAATTTAATGTGTGTTAATTTGAAAATACTCTACATAACACACACAATGTTAATTAAAAGAAAGATTGAAGATGGAAGCTAAAAAAAAGCTATATGTTGAAACTACGATGATTTATATTCATATAGCTTCATAGAAAATAGAGATAATCACCCTTTTAGAGTTTTAAATTTATGTAAAAAGTGAGTTTACACTCTCGTTGTGATACACACGACGAATTACTTCGCCAAAAAGTGGAGCTACTGATAATACTTTGATTTTTTTATGTGGTTGTGTAGTTAGTGTGTTTGTAATAATAAGCTCATCAAGCTCACCATTTTCTAAATTTTCATAAGCTTTTCCACTTAAGACACCATGAGTAGCACATGCCATTACAGAAGATGCACCATTGTTTTTAAGTGCAGTTGCTGCTTTTACCATAGTTCCAGCAGTATCAACCATATCATCTATCATAATTACATCATACCCATCTACATCACCAATAATATTCATAACTTCGCTCTCATTCGCTTTTTCACGGCGCTTATCGATAATAACCATCTCTAAACCCATTCGTTTTGCAAAATATCTAGCACGAGCAACACCACCAATATCTGGACTTGCAATAATAGGGTTTTTAAGGTTTTTGCTTTTTATATATTGCTCAAATGTTATTGAACCATAAAGATTATCAACAGGTATATCAAAAAAACCTTGAATTTGACCAGCATGTAAATCTATAGTTACAACTCTATCAATTCCAGCTGTTTCATAAAGGTTAGCAACAAGTTTAGCAGTAATAGGCACACGAGGAGCAGCTTTTCTATCTTGTCTTGCGTAACCATAATATGGAACAACTGCAGTAATACTTTGAGCAGATGAACGTTTAAGAGCATCTGTCATAATAAGAAGCTCCATAAGATTGTTGTTTGATGGAGCTCCAGTTGATTGGATAATAAATACATCACGACCGCGAACACTCTCAGCAATTTGAACTGAAATCTCACCATCACTAAATGTTTTTGTTTCAGCCTTAGCTAAAGGCACATCTAAAATTTTACAAATCTCATTTGCAAAATCAATACTAGCTGTTCCAGCAAAAATCTTATAACCTCGCATTGTAATCCTTATATATTAATATTGCAATTGTACTAAAAATCTACTTTAGAGATGTTAAAATTGTGAGTAAGTAAAAGTTTATTTATAAATAGATGTAAAAAAAGTTCTAAAATATACAAAAATCACTACACACCAAAAACTAAGTCCAACATTAATTCTTCTTTTATCTTTTTAACATTGCTTTTAATTTATAATAAATTATTGTCTATTATTTCTAAAATATCTTTCAATCCCATTTGCCATGCCACGAGCCATTGTTTTTCTATAGTTGTCATTTACTAAGCGTTTAGCTTCACTCGGATTTGTAATATACCCTACTTCTACTAAAACTGCTGGCATTTGCGCACCAACTAATACCCAAAATGGACCCTCTCTAACTCCTCCATCTCTGACACCTTTATAGTGCTTATTTAAAGACCCTAACATCCCTCTTTGTAAGTCAATAGCAAGTTTATGAGATGCTACTGTTTTAGCATGATTTAAAAATTTTAAGAAATTTTGTTTACCATATATATTCATATCTGAAATATCTGCCTTATTCTCTTTTGCAGCAACACTTTCAGCTCTCTTTGAGCGGGATGGAGATAAAAAATAGCTCTCTATACCTTTAATTTTATGAACATTTTTAGAAACAGCATTTGCATGAATACTTAAAAATAAATCAGCAGATTTTTTATTTGCAAAAGCAGTTCTATTACTTAATTTAATATAATTATCCCTATCTCTTGTCATATATACTTTATATCCGCGAGCCAATAAAAAACTTTTTAGATGTTTTGCTATCTTTAAAACAACAATTTTTTCTCTATAGTTTTTATACCCAACAGCACCTGGGTCTCTACCACCATGACCAACATCAATAACAATGATTTTATTTTTATTTTTATTTAAATCTATTGGAATATATTGTACTTCTTTCTTTTTTACAGACTTACTAATATTATTATTTGTGATGATACTGATAGTTAAAGATTTTGTATCTCTTTTAAATCTGACTTTTAATTTTGTAGAATTTTCAATAACAAGACGTAAAGTATTTGGCGTATATTGTGCTAGTACTATTCTTTTAACACCATCTTTTCTTAAAGTTTGACTTTTTGTAAGCATTGAAGCATGAATATCAAAAATATACCTATATTTTTTCTTTTTTTCATCATATAATGTAAAATAATTTATTTGATTTTGTCGAAGTTTTTTATTAAACTTTAATACAAGTTTATCATTATTAAGCCAAGATACACTCTTTAGCTTGTGAGATGATTTTAAAATTATTTTATTGACATTTTTTGATTTCTCTGGAGGCTTAGTATAAGCTTTTTTAACTTTAAAAGTAGCTAGCTCATCTTGATATTGAGATATATCAATATGGAGTGCTTTACCACTTTTAACAATCCCTACCAATGAATCTTTTCTAAGTTTTTCATCTGCAGAGATGATTGAGCGAAGATATAAGTTTTTATAATCATTATATGCAAGAAACTGATCGCTTTTTGAACCAGTTTGCATATAAGTATTTGCTCTTTTTAATATCCCACTATTATCTAATGCGAGGAGTGATATGCTTAATATTACTAAAATAAAAAAGGAACGCAACATATTTAAATTATTCGCCTATTGTTAGTTTATCCATCAGCTCTTTTACGCTGATAATTTTATCTAATTTATATCCATTTGTACCTGAAAAAAATAGTCCTGTTTCTAAATTACCCTCATAAGCATCACTAAGTCTATCAGCAATACAAAACCCGACCTCTTTAGCTTCTTCTCCACGATTACATGGGGCTACACAATTAGAGATGCATTTTATGGCTGGACCTTCACGCTTCTCAATTAGATGTGTAAGATTTGTAACTACACCTTGAGCTGGGTAACCAACAGGGGAAGCCATAAGTTTAATATCCTCTTTTTTAGCGTTAATTAACACATTTTTAAGATTTTCATGTGCATCACACTCAAAAGTTCCAATGAAACGAGTACCCATTTGAACTCCTGCTGCACCAAGAGAGATCATTAGTTCTATATCATCTTTATTCCAAACACCTCCAGCAGCAATTACTGGAATATCTCCCCAGTTTTTAGCTTCTTCTGCAACAGGACCCACTATATTTTCTAATTGATTTTCATCTAATTTACATTGCTCATAAGTAAAACCTTGATGACCACCACTCTTTGGGCCCTCAACAATTACAGCATCTGGAAGCCTGTTATATCTTTTTTGCCATCTTTTACAAATAATTTTAAGTGCCTTTGGCGATGATACAATAGGAACAAGAGCTACATCTGGATAACCCTCTGTGAATTCAGGCATATTTGTTGGAAGTCCAGCACCAGTAATGATAATATTTATACCAGATTCACATGCATTTTTCACTACACGCCCATAATCATTCATAGCATAAAGAATATTTGCTGCGAGTGGGTTGTTACCACATATTTTTCTAGCATTTTTAACTATTTTATCTAACCCTTGTGCTGAATAAAAATTTGTTTCACTTAATGGTCTATTAGATACTAATTTTTCAGCATAGACTTTATTTTCATAATATCCAGTTCCAACAGCACTAATTACACCAAGACCGCCCTCTTTTGAAACATTTCCAGCTAATTGATCCCAAGAGATACCAACACCCATTCCACCCTGAACAATAGGCTTCTCTATAGTGTGTTTTCCAATTTTTAATGACTTAAAACTCATCTAATTAACCTTTAACTTTGCAAACTTTCTTTTTCCAACTTGAAGTATATACTCTCCAGTTGCTAATTGTAACTGTACATCATCAATCTTTTCTTGATTTATTTTAACAGCACCTTGCTTAATATCTCGTCTTGCTTGTGAAGTTGATGGTTCTATATTACAATCAACTAAGGCTTTTGCTATCCAAACCTCTCCATCACAACAAAACTCATCTATATCAGTTGGAATTTGACTTTTTGAATGAATTTTATCAAACTCTACTTTTGCAGCATCTGCTAACTCTTTAGAATGATATCTAGTTGTAATTTCTAATGCTAAGTCTTCTTTGACTTTTTTAGGGTGTAGTGAGCCATCAAGGACTCCATCTTTTATAGATGTAATTTCATCTAAAGATTTTGTACTAAGAAGTAGATAAAATCTCCACATTAAATCATCTGAGATACTAAGAACTTTTCCAAACATATCGTTTGGCTCATCTGCTACACCAATATAATTATTTAAAGATTTACTCATCTTTTGAACACCATCAAGACCCTCTAAGATAGGCATCATCAGTACTGCTTGTTGTTTTTTTATCTCATAAGTTTTTTGAAGCTGTCTACCCATCAAAAGATTAAATTTTTGGTCTGTTCCACCAATCTCTATATCACTTTTTAAATATACACTATCATAACCTTGAAGTAGAGGATAGATAAATTCACTTACAGCGATGGGAGTTTGAGATGAAAATCTTTTAGAAAAATCATCACGCTCTAACATACGAGCTACTGTAAGAGTAGATGCTAACTCTAACATACCATTAGCACCAAGTGGTTCTAACCAATCATTATTATATACAATATCTGTTTTACTTTGATCTAAAATTTTAAAAGCTTGTGTAGTATATGATGATATATTTTCTAAAATTTCATCTTTTGATAAAATCTTTCTTGTTGCACTCTTTCCAGTTGGATCGCCAATTGTAGCAGTAAAATCACCAATAAGAAATTGAACTCTTGCACCATACTTTTGAAATGTTGCTAATTTTTGTAACAACACAGTATGCCCTAGATGTAAGTCAGGAGCGGTAGGATCAAAACCACACTTTACAGTATAAGTTTTTCCATCATCATAATATGCTTTTAATAATTTTTCAATTCTTTCATTGTCAATTATTTCAGCACTCCCCCTACTTATCTCCCTTAATGCTTCTTCTAACATATAAATTTTTCCCTTTTATAAATGAAAATCTCTTTGACGAGCAAATATTATAAAATAATATTTAGCCAATGAAGAAAAAGATTTACACTATTTTCCTTATTCTTTTTTTAACGATACACATCATCTGTTCTCACAAAATGTATAACTTTATTTTTTTGTTCTATTTTAGCACGAAGTTTATTAATATCAGCATCTTTTGTCTCAAAACCTATTTCACAATAACGTGTTGACTCACTTTTATTTTTTCCTAGTTCAATTGAGTTAATATCTATATTTAATTTAACAAGGTAATTTAAAAACTCTGCTAATGTTCCTTTTCCAGAATGTAAAGATATTATCATATGATAGTTATAGATATTTTCTTTTTCCCATTTAACAAAAACCATCTTATCGCCATTAGATAATTTTTCATTACCTTTTTTACACATTTTATGATGGACATGAACTTTTCCTTTTTCTAAAAAGCCAATTATTCCATCCCCTGTTTTTGGATGACAACAATAATCAAATACAGCACCACCAACACTCGAAGCACTATATATTGATATCCCGCTTGAGCTATAATTTTTAAGTTTAAATCTATGTCTACTTAAAAATCTTTTAAAACGATTGTTTTTGCTAATATCCATTATATATTTATTGATAATATCTTTTAAATGGTCTAAGTCTGATGGGACACTAGAGCGTTTATTATATCCGGATTGTTGATACCACTCTTCAACTCTTGAATGTTTTAAGTTCATTATAGTAGAGATAATATTTATTGCACTTTTTGAGTCAATATCTTTTACCCGCGCGCTACAATTATGCCTAATATTTGTTCTTGCTCTTGATGTCATTACAGCATCAAGCCAACTACATCTTGTTATAATTTTATCTGAAGTTTTTATTTTTACAATATCACCATTTTTTAATTCACTCAACAATGAAGCTTTAGTTTTATTTACAAGTGCAGAAACCGCCTTATTTCCAACCTCAGAATGCACAGCATAAGCAAAGTCAAGGACAACTGCTCCACGAGGTAAGGTAAAAGCTTGTCCTGTTGGTGAAAATACAGAGATATCCTCAGAGTACAAATCATTTTTTATAAGTTCATAAAAATCTTCTATAGATTCATTTTGATAACCTAAATTATTTAACCAATCTAATTTAATACTATCTTCTCCACCTTTATATTTCCAATGAGCAGCTATTCCTAACTCTGCTGTTTTGTGCATATCGCGAGTTCTTATTTGAACTTCAAAAATTGCAGTATTATAAAAAACAGATGTATGAATTGTTTGATATCCATTGTCTTTTGGTACAGCTACGTAATCTTTAAATCTTGAAGAAAGTGGTTGAAAATTAAGATGTATAAGACCTAAAATTGTGTAACATTTAACTTTATCGTTTGTTAAAATTCTAATAGCTAACAGATCAAGCACTTCATCAATACTTACGCCTTTTCTTTGCATCTTAAGATATATAGAATAACGATGTTTTATACGAGAAATTATTTCAAAATCATCTTCACAAAACCCATTTTGAACCAGGAGCTTATAGATACTATTTTTAAACTCTTCAAGTTTCATCTCTATAGCATGATAATTTGTATCAAGATAGTTATCTATATGATGTTTTTCCTCTTTAAAAAGATATGAAAAACTTAAATCTTCTAAAATATTTTTTAAAAAACTGATACCTAAGCGATGAGCAATTGGGGAGTAAACAACTAATGTTTCTTCAGCAATACGCACTTGTTTATGTGGCGGTAAAGCATCCAAAGTGAGCATATTGTGAAGTCTATCACAAAGCTTTACCACTAAAACTCTTACATCTTTAATCGATGCTAAAAGCATCTTTCTAAATGATAAGGCTGAAACAATAAGTTTTTCATCAGAGTTTGAAGATATTAGTTCATCATCACGAATTGCATCAATCTTAGTTAACCCCTCAACTAAATGTGCTACATCTTCACCAAATACTTCTATTATTTCTTTAATTGTTATCTCTGTATCTTCTACTATATCATGCAAAAGTGCTGCTATGGACATCGATACATCATCTGTAATTGTAGCTACTATAGCAGCTACTAAGATAGGATGAATTACATAAGGTTCACCGCTTTTTCTAAACTGATTTTGATGTGCTTTTATGGAGTATTTAAGTGCAACTTCTAACTTGCTACACTCTGCGAAGTGAGAGTAAAGATATTGAGCAGCAGAATCTATAGTATGAAGGTGTTTAACCTTTTCTATATCTACTTGACTCAAACCCAAAAGATTATGCCTCTAAATCAACAAAGCCTTTAACTTTTACAAGGCCCTCAGCTATTTCCATGAGTGCTAAATCTGCTGCCTTTACATTTTTTTGATCAATATTTAATCTGCTAATAGCACCATTTAAAAGTTCATCTGACCTTGTTGATACAGCAATTGCTAATTGGTATCTATCCATACTTGGATTTTTTTCTAAAATTTTGGCTGTTAATTCTTCTATTTTCATCTATTCTTCCTTGGGTTTAATTATTTAACAATTGAGCAATTAGTTATGTTGCCATTTATGATCTCTAAAAGATTGCCCTGTATAAACATATCACATATTATGATAGGCAAAGAGTTGTCCTTTGCTAGTGCTATTGATGTGTCATCCATCACTTTAATATGGTCTGTTAAAGCTTGCTCATAAGAGATTTCATCTAATTTAACTGCATCATCAAATTTAGCTGGGTCTTTATCGTATACACCATCAACTTTAGTAGCTTTTATAATCACTTCAGCGCCAATCTCAACTGCTCTAAGAGTTGCTGCTGTATCAGTTGTAAAAAATGGGTTACCAGTCCCTGCTGCAAAGATAACAACACGACCTTTTTCTAAATGGCGAACTGCTTTACGATTGATATAAGGTTCAGCAATTTGTTCCATTTTTATAGCTGTTTGCATACGAACTTCAAGTCCAGCATGCTCACAAGCTTCTTGCATAGCTACGCCATTAATAACAGTAGCCAACATCCCCATATAATCACCTGATGTTCTTTTAATAATTCCATCTTGTGCAGCAGTTACTCCACGTATAATATTGCCACCTCCAATAACAATACCAACTTCAATACCAGCATCTACAAGTGATTTAATCTCTTGAGAAATATAGTTTAAAATCTGAGTATCGATACCATGACCTGCTTCACCAGCAAGAGCTTCACCTGAAAACTTAACCAATACACGTTTGTTAGCCATATAAAACCTTATTATTTTCGCGAATTATACACAATTATGTCTTTTAGTTTGCTTTGGGTTCTAGTGCAATTCATAAAGCTAAAATTCAAATCATCTAACTTTTAAAAAAACAACCACATTATTAAATAATTTAAGAAACAACACTATATAATTTAAAACTATAATCTTATTTTTAACTGGATATAAATGTCATTTTCTTCACTAAAACTCTCAAAAAATATTTTAAAAACAATAAAAAATAGTTCATTCACTAAACCAACCCCTATACAAGAAAAAGTTATACCCTTAGTTTTAAAAGGTGATGACATCATGGCAAAAGCAAAGACTGGAAGTGGGAAAAGTGCTAGTTATGTGTTGCCTATTTTAGAACTTTTAAATAAAAATAACTATGATGGAAAAGCAAAAATTCAAGTGCTTGTTCTAACACCAACTAGAGAGCTAACTCTGCAAATTGCAAATACATTTGAAATATTTGGAAAACTTTTAGATAAAACACCAAAAATTGTAAGTGTCATTGGTGGGGAGAGTATTGGTGATCAACTATTTGCTATTCAAAAAGGTTGCGATATTTTAGTAGCTACATCAGGAAGATTTTTAGATGTTTTAAATAAAAAACAGATGAACCTTTCGTATTTAAAATATTTTATCCTTGATGAAGCAGATAAGATGCTAAATCTTGGTTTTTCAGAAGAACTAGACCTAATCCTAAAAGCTATACCAAATTCAAGACAAAATTTACTTTTCTCAGCTACATATCCACAAAAAATTCTAAATATTGCATCTAAAATAACTCAAGACTGGACAAAAATAAGCATTGAAGATGAGATATTAACAGTAGATAATATCACTCAAAGAGCTATAGAAGTTAATCATGAAAATCGTGGTCCACTTCTAAGATATTTACTTGATATGCATAAATTTGAACAAGTCCTAGTATTTATGGCAAACAAAAGAGCAACTGATAACATATCAGCAAAATTTCAAAAGCAAGGATATAAATGTGAATCATTTAATGGAGATCTATCTCAAGAAGATAGAACATATACCCTTGATGGATTTAAAGATAAAAAAATAAAAATTTTATTTGCTACCGACATTGCAGCAAGAGGCTTAGATATAGATGACATTTCATGTGTAATAAACTTTGACTTACCTCGTTCTCCAACTGATTATATACACAGAATTGGACGAACAGCACGGGCTGGAAAATCAGGTATCGCAATCTCATTTATATCTCAAGAAAACAAAGCATATTTTAAAGTAATAGAAAAAAAATGTAATGTTAAAATAGATAGAGAACAAATAAAAGGGTTTGAATTGACTGGTAATGCACCAAAAATAGAAAAAGGCAAGAATCCTGTCAAAGGCAAAGGCAAAAGTAAAAAAGATAAGCTCAGAGAAAAAGCTTTGCTAGAATCTAAATAGTTCTTTTAAACTCCTAGTAACTTAGTTTATATATAATAGCCTTTTAAATTAAAGGATATACTAACATGTCAAACTTCTTAGAGTTCAAATGTAACTTAGACACTTTTATAGATAACTTAAATACTATACTAGATGCAAACAATAAACAAATAGATAAACTACTAAAACAAAGCAACAAAACTTATTCCTCATTTGTCAAACCACTTCAAATGATTGATGAAAATTTAGAACAATTTTTCACACCCTTATCACATTTAAATTCTGTAAATAATTCAGACGAAACACAAAATGTTTATACTCAATCATTGCCAATAATTACAGAGTATTCTACAAAATTATCTCAAAATATAGATATGTACAATGCATATAAAGATATTTTAGAAAATGAAAAAAATAGCTTGAATTATGAACAATTAAGAGTATTAGAGTTAAATATACAAGGTTTTGAGCTAAGTGGTGCACATTTAGATGATAAAACTAAAAAAAGACTTCAAGAGATAAATATCAGAAAAAGTGAGCTCTCAAATGATTTTTCTCAAAATTTATTAGATGCTACAAACGCTTATGAGAAAATAATTACAAAAAAAGAAGATATAGAGGGGATGCCTCAAAGTGATATAGATACAGCAGCTTTTGATGATAATGGTGTAACAAAGTATAAGTTTACTCTACAAATGCCTTCATATATAGCTTATATGACTTATGGAGTAAACTCTAAAATAAGAGAGGAACTATATAAAGCATATGTGACTCGTGCTCCTGAAAATGCCATAATTATAGATGAGATATTAAAACTAAAAAATGAGATGGCTAAATTACTAGGATATGATAATTATGCCACTTATTCTTTAGTTTCTAAGATGGCAAAAGATACCAATAGCGTATTGAATTTTTTAGAAAAACTTTTAAAAAATTCAAAAACTCAAGCAAAAGAGGAATTAAAAGAGGTTCAAGAACTTTCACCTAAAACTCTTCAAAGTTTTGATAGTGGATATTATAGTGAAATACTAAAAAAGAAAAAATACGATATAGATGCTGAAATTTATCGACCATATTTTGAACAAAAAAATGTAATAAAAGGGATGTTTGAATTTCTAAATAAACTATTTGGTATTAGCTTTAAAAAAGTAGAAGAAAAACTATGGGATACAAAAGCCACCTCTTATGATTTGTATGTTGATGATAAATTAAAAGCTAGATTATATCTTGATTTGGAAGCTAGAAAAAGTAAAAGGGGTGGAGCTTGGATGCATAACTTCCAAGCACATTGTACAAATGAAAAAGGTGAAGAACAATTAGCTTCTGCATTTGTAGTATGTAATTTTCCAGCCTCGAGTGAAACTACACCATCTCTTTTGAGACACGATGATGTAGTTACACTATTTCATGAGATGGGACATGCAATTCACCATCTTTTATCAGATGTAAATGAAAATGAAGTAAGTGGAGTTAATGGAGTTGAATGGGATGCAGTTGAGTTTCCATCTCAATTTTTAGAAAATTTTGCATATGAACCAACAGTTTTAAAAATGTTTGCAGTTCATTACAAAAATGGAGATATTATTTCAGATGAGATGTGTCAAAAACTTATAAAAGCTAAAAACTTTTTATCAGCATCAGGGATGCTCAGACAACTAGAGTTTTCTATCTTTGATTTTAAACTTCACTCTTCACTTATTCAAGGTGATGGAGTACAAAATTTACTTAATGAGATAAGAGAAGAAACCGCACTTATTAAAACTCCAACATATAATAAATTTCAAAATGGCTTTGCGCATATATTTGCCGGTGGATATGCTGCTGGATATTACAGCTATAAATGGGCTGAAGTTTTAAGTGCAGATGCATTTTTTAATGTAGTTGATGAGAAAATATTTAACTCAAAAACCGCAAAAAAATATCTTGATATTATTTTAAAAGGTGGTGGAGCAAAAAGTATGGAGATATACTTTAGAGAGCTAATGGGACGAGAAGCTAATCCAGACAATTTACTTCGTCTTAATGGAATAAATACTTGAGAATTATATCTCTAATATTTTTAATAATATCTACAATATATGGGAGTAAAGAATTGAGTATAGCAACATATAATGTAGAAAATTTATTTGATTTAGAAAAAGAGGGATACAAATATAAAGAGTATCAACCATATGGTAAATCTTTATGGAATAAAAAAAATTATAAAATCAAACTAAATAATATTGCAAAAGTGATTAAAGATATTGATGCAGATATAATAGCTCTTCAAGAGATACACTCAAAACAAGCTCTAAAAGATTTGAAACTTGTTTTAAAACAAAAAGGTTTGTACTATAAATATAGTGCAATTGCAGATAAAAAATCAACAGCAATAAAAGTAGCTATACTATCAAAAATACCATTTGTATATACAAAAGAATTGGCTGTTACTTACTCTTATAAATACAGAAATATACTAGAGGTAAAATTTAATATAAACAATCAAGAGTTATATATATTTAACAATCATTGGAAATCAAAAGGTGGACCTGAGAGTATGAGAATAGTCTCAGCAAAAATATTAAAAAAAAGAATTAGTGAAATTGGATATGATAAAAATATAATTTTGATAGGAGATTTCAACTCTCACTATAAAGAAAATGTAATATTCAAGAAAAAAAGAAAACATAATGATACAAATGGAAAAACTGGTATTAATGATGTTTTAAAAACAAAATACCAGACAAATTTAGCAAAAAATACTAAATATAGAAAAAATAGCTTTTATAACTTATGGTACGATTTA
>JAMOMX010000124.1 GCA_027066935.1 Sulfurimonas sp.
TTAACAATATAGCTAGGAATTGTAAAAGTTTTTCTTTGACTTTTAGTTTTTTCTACTAAACTTTGCATATAAATCCTTTGTATAAAAAGTATGTATGATTATAGCAGTTTTTTATTATTGGTGTCAATATGTTATCTAAAAATTCATGTATTTTTCAATTCATAAAAGCTTTGCATATTTTTAAAGCCACTATTTTTTGCCTCTTCAATCAACATATCTATCTTTGATAACTCTTTTGGACTCATATAGTCAAAATCATCCTTGGATAATTTTGTTGGATTAATCTCTTCAATAAGTTTTTTACTGATGATTTGAACATCTTTTTTGGGAAATGATTTTAAAATATACATCACTTTATCTAAAACTTCATCTCTTATATTTAAGTTAACAACTGCCATATTTCAACTCCTCATATGTTATAATACTTTTTACAGTTAAGTGCTTTATATTTCCACTAATTAAGTCTTTCTATAATTATAGCCTAAGCAAAGCAATACTCATAACTTTATTTAGTGCATCACATTAAACTTTAGATCTTTTAAGTTTAAATTGTCAAATTATAAAAATAAACCATCACTTTGCTTTTGATACTCCACTCTATCAAACTTTCCATCTTTATCTATAAATGATTCCCAATCACTTACAAAATAAAAACCTCCAATCTCTTCACCTTTAGATGGGTTGCTTTGACCTTGAAATTTAATGATATTAAAAGTAAAAAATTGCATAAGTGAATTGATATAACTACTATTGATTTTCATTTTGGCAAATCCCTCTATATTTCTAAGTTCCAAATATATTTCCCACACCTTCAACCCATCCAGCTTTCCATCAGTTAGATAAATCTTATCAATATTTTCAAACTCTTTAACACTTTTATAAATAGAGATATCTAACATGAATGGAAAATAGAGTGTAAAATTTTCAGAGTTTATAAGTGTCATAGTCTGGCTTATCTCTTTATAATCTAATTTTTGTAGCATATTGGTAAATTTATCTATATTTGTAGTCACGCCACTATCAAATTTTAGTCCATTTTTTTGAATAACTTTTAAAACATCCTCATAATAATCTTTATAATTTTTATTTGCCAAAATAGTTCGATACTTTTCTTTTGTCAAATCAAAACCTAAACGATTATCTCCTCTATATATTTTAGAAACATCATCCATGTTGAAAAAATAGACTTTAGAATTCTCTTTTTTACAACTTCTATTTATCCGCCCCATAAGCTGCTCTTCACTATCAAGAGTCGATATATCTTTAAAACCTAAATCCATATCTATATCAACTCCAGCTTCAATAACTTGTGTAGCTACTATGATGATAGGCTTATCTTCTTTGGTTTTATTTATCACAAATTGTCTATAAGCTTTGTTGTCATCTCCACTAAGTTCATAAACATTTTCATAAGCTTCTTTTATCTGATTATAAAACTCTCTAGCACTCTGTTTTTTGATAAACTCAAATAGAATTTTTTTATATCCTTTTCTCTTCTCATCAAAAAACTCTTCTAATCTTTCTAAATTTATCTTTCCCTCATCAAGCAGACTAAAATCAACTGCTACTCGCTCTTTAAAATATCTATTTGTAAAAAAAGTATCTCGTTTTTCTTTACTTATCAAATCTACAAAATTATCTTTTTTCTCTAAAAAATAGTCAAGTTTTGGCAAAGTTGCAGACATAATAATTATCTTCATATTAAGCAACTTGGCATATTTATCAAAAAATTCCACCATATACCACCAAAGATTATTGTTGTAGCTTTGTATCTCATCAAGAATAATCACTGAGTTTGCCAATTGCCATAGTGGAAAGTTATCCTCTTTTGAAGTTCCAAATAAAATATTAAAAAGACTCACATGAGTTGTGATAATCGCAGGTGAGTGGAAAAATAATCTATTTAGATAAGATGCAGTATAGTTACTCTCTTCATCTTCTTGGTCTTTTTTTATTTCGATAGGAGAGATGGAGTTGATAGTCTCTATCTTCAAATCATCTTCAAAAATTTCATCAAACACAGCTTTAGTTTGTTCCACCAAAGTATTGAAAGGAAAGATATAAAATAGCTTATTTAAGTTTTTGTCACTATTTAAAAGTTGTAATGCAAGATTGATAGATGTGATAGTTTTACCACTTCCTGTTGGTGCTTCAAGATAGTAGATATGTTTATCCAAATTGGTAAGTAAGTTAGTTTCAGCCTCTTTGAATATCTCATTTCTTAGTTTGTTTATATCTTTTGGTTTTCCAAATTTACTTACAAAGTTGTCAAATCTAGTTTTTAATACTCTTTTATCTTTATCACTAAAAAGTCCAAAATCATCTATTGGAAATTTTGCCATATACTCTGTTGTAGCATAGTAGTCAGATGATACCAAAAGAGAGAATAAGAGTTTATTTAAGATATAAAATTCAAAATGTGGTATAGACAATTTGTTTAAATGCATAAAATATGATTTTACATTATTATCTTCATCGCGATAAGATTCAAAAATAGAGAGTCGTCCATGATGTTTTGCCATGTGATATGAAAAGGAGTAGAGTATAAATTTTAATTTTTCCTTTTGTTTTCTATCTCTTATCTCTGCTATTTTAGGTAAAAAATAATCTAAATATTTTTCAGATGAAAGCAATGAATGATCGCTACTATTTGTTTGATTTTTATATTTACTAAAAAGAGGATTGTTCATTTTTTTTGCTTGAAAATATGGATTTATTTTTCCCCAATCATGTAATAAAATAGCACTTTCAAACATCTCAAGTATCAGCTCTCTGTTGTCGCTACCAATCTTCTCAATAAGAGAAATTAATAAAGGTTTTAAAGACTTAGTATTAACTATTTTTTCATAATACTCAAAAGTTAACTCCGAATGTTCTATTAATGTTTCGCTTGGCTCATCTTTTAAAGTATGAGCCAAAACTTTATCATCTATATCAAAATCAGATAAAAGCATAATTTTTATCTTGATAGCTATAAGTATCTTTGGGAATATTTTCTAGCCCAATGTTTGTAAAAACTAAAGTTTTATATTCATAAAAATGATACTCTTTTTGAAGGCTGATTGGAGAAACTTCCTGAAATAAATAGGGAGATTCATTCTCTTTTTGCCAACCATCAATTTTATCACTATTTTTAATAAATAAAGAATCTATATAATTACCCTCGTCTAGTATAATCTTTTTTGATAATTCTATCTCTTTAACCTCATTAATATTAGCA
>JAMOMX010000125.1 GCA_027066935.1 Sulfurimonas sp.
TAATGATGTTGGTCCATCATTCTTCTTCTTGTTCAGCTTCGAACTAACGAAACTAAATATTATCAGCATTGACACTGACAGTATTGTTATTGTAATTAAATCCATTGTAAACCTCCTACGGTTATTAACATGTTAAGCATGACAACTCATACCACCACCTAACATCAAGCTTCAGCTTGAGCAGATGCTTACCAATGAGTAAACGATAAGTTATTGTAATATACAGATGATAGGGGGGGGGTAGCTGGTGTGGTGCTCTTAAGTGTGGTATACTTCATCAAACCACAAAAATCAATAATTTCCAAAAATCAAAAAATCAATAATCTACAAAATCTAACAAACCATAACAGCACAGCAACCTAACCTAACACTCAGGAACCTAAGAAAAAACTATCCTAAACAACTTATGATATACTACCAGCTATGAATACCAAATCAAATACCAGTCAAGATCTCAGTACCAATATAATACCTAAGCCGCTGAAGCCTTTAAACGAAATGCCTAGATGGGCTTACTCGGAACCAGAGTGGTGCGATGTCGAAGATAAAACAATGGAAATAATAGACGGAATCAGAATGGTATATGACTACGCTGAATGGAATCGGCTTAAATATCGAGATCAAAATAAATTACTTGATTCACTTGGATTAATATGAGCAAAGAAAATAATTACTTAGATTTAATTGGAGCTGGCACTCTTTCTGGTTCCTTGAAGATACACAAAGATAGACGAGTTTATCTATTTAAGATAGAAATGCCAGATACTAGAGACATAGTATATAAAGTTGGAGTCGCAAGCGGAAAGCGGTCACTAGATAGGTTTCTACAAGTCCTCAGGTCAATACATATACATTACAATCAAATCGGCAGAGCAAAAATAAAAAGAGACAGAAAAAGCAAAGATCCGTTTGTTGATGAGAAGAAAATACATAAATTATTATCAGAATATAGTTACACACCAAGTGAAAAATTTGATGGCTGGACAGAATTATTTGAATGTGATGAAGAAACAGCTTTGGCTGCTTATCATTCTGTTGTTGGATGATGTATTTAGATTTGGACACCACGCAAACACATTGGTTCCTTGATATCAATAGATGATATTAGCTACCTCAGCTTTTGGGAGCTTGCGACTCAAAAGTGAGATGATAATGGATATCAATAAGAGCAAAGTGCGCAGAACATTATAATAAAGTATATAGCAGATAAATTAGATGCGCAAATTTGCGCACTGACAATACAGTTCTGCGCACTTTCTGCATAAATAAGTTGACTTTATGCGCAAATTATGCTATACTTATTCATATAAAAAGAGGATAGTGCAATGATAACACCAAAAAATAGAGATAGTAATAACCCATACGAAATAGATCATGTAATGGCTGGGCTAGTTCCAATGGCATCCGAGGCAGAGCAGTCGTCATTGACTGAAGATATAAAGATGAATGGCTTAAGAGAGCCAGTGGTGCTGTGGAGAGGCAAAATAATAGACGGAAGATGTAGACAAAAAGCTTGTCAACAGACAGGTCAAAGAATATGGTCAAAGGAAATTGATAAAGATACGTCTGAATCTGATGTTAGAATATTAGTAAAAAGTCTAAATACAAGAAGAAATCTTACTCCAACACAAAAAGTAATAAGTGCGTGCAAGGCTTCACTTGATAAGAATAATTCATATTCTATAAAGCACGTTGCTGAAAGTTGGGGCATAAGCAAAAGAATACTTGAAAATGCTAGATATATTGCAAAAGCAAGACCAGAATACATCAATCCGTTATTTGATGGTCAATCAGTAGATATAGTTGGTAGCAATGGAAAAGAGACAACATCTGTAAAAGTAACTGCAATATATGCATATTTAAAAAGATTAGAAGAAAGGGTAACAGAAGATACTCAACATGGATGGGCAGAAGAATCAATCATCAAAACACAGGCTGGAAAAGATTGGTATTATGAACAAATAAAACAAGCAGACCTTGTTGGAGAAGTAAAATATAAAATGTTAGTAGCAGAGCTAGCTAACTATAAATTTTAAGGAGAATAACTATGGAAATAGAATACATATATGCAAAAATAGAAGAGAGTTACACAGAAATAGACCAATGTGAAGACATAGAACTATTTGTAGACTACAATGAATATATAAAAACTGAGACAGCTAAAGATATATTTTTGACTAGATTTGGGAAAAATGAATCATTGAGTCAAGAAGATAAACTACTTGTATGTAGTTTGCTAAATTTAAAATATAAATAATTATAAATAATGATCTAAACCTAAGTCTATATAAAGTTATCAAGATGTATAATATGTATCACACACAAAATAAAGGATTAAAATGGATATTAACTATTGTAACGGATGTGAGATAAAAGTGTCGATGTATAATGGAAGCTGGAATTGGTGTAACGACAATAGGAAACATGTATCAAACGTTAAGAAATGCAATAGAGTATCTGGAGAAAATCGAGATAGGCAAAAGGAGCCATAAGTGATAAAAGACATAACAATAGATATGTTTCCAACAAAAATAACATTTGTATATGGAGCAAATAAATATAGTAAGTTTGTACTTAGTAAATATGGTATTGACAATACTATATACACAACTGGAACAACGTTAATACTTACAAATAATTCTAAACATGATATAGTAATAGGAGTTATAAAATTAAAAAATATATATCAATTGAAAGCTATTATAGTTCATGAATTGTCTCATGCTGTAACTGAAATAATGAAAAACATTGGATCAGAATGTGATGAAGTAAGGTCATACATGCTACAAAGATTCTATGAAGACATAATGCCAGTTTTAGATGAAGAGCTACTAAATAAACTTGAAAGGAAAAAAATGGCTTGTAGTAAAAAGAAAATGAAACCGTCACCAAAGAAAAAATAATATGATTATTAGGTGTCAATATAAAAATGGTATGTGGATTACATATACATTTAAACGAGTTGATCTAACTAATACATCCTTTAGATTAGATGAAGAAAGACCAGTTAAGATAGTTGCGAAGATTAGCAACAAATTAACCAAAGATGAAATAAAGTACTTAATTAGCCTTGTAGACTACAGATCAGACAATAAGCTGATTCAGGAATAATTAAGTAGATAAAGTATATACTTTTAAATACAAAATAAAACTAAGGAATTAATATGAATTATCTATATATGAAATACA
>JAMOMX010000126.1 GCA_027066935.1 Sulfurimonas sp.
CTTTGGAGATATACCCGATGTAGCAGACCTCATCTTTTTTATCAGAGTAATTACAGCTGTTTTCCAGTTCCGTAACAATAGGAAAGTTATTGATATCGACCGTATTGGCATTGATAGAAAGAAACTTCTCTCTGATATATGGTGTTGCTGTTACCATAGTATCAAATTTTTTACATGTAAATTGTTCAAAGAGAGTAATGCCAACAGAGGCTAATCTTTTAGTAAAGCGATTGAGGTAGGGTTTACTCAACATCTGTTTGGGTAGGTCTTCATGGGCATCAAAGATCACTTTTTTACCGAGTTTTTTAAGCTTTAACCCAATAGGGATAAGCTCCGGATCATGCAGGTGGTAGATATCGGCATCAATGAAAACGGCTTTGTCAAATACATGAGAGGTAGTTTTCATAAAACGGTTCCATCGACCGCTAAGTTTTCCGACATCGTAAATATGTACACCGATTTTCTCTTCATCACCAAGACCGTCTGCTACAATCAGGGTGACATCATAATCTTCTATGGTGGCCAGTGAGCTACACATTTTGACGAAAATGCGTACGTCGTAACGTGGGTGTACCGATGTTAAATGTGATATTTTAGTTTTCATACAAACCTGCATCTCCTTCTTTTGTAACAATGTCATTATAGACTTTATAGAGTTTTGTTACAACCGTATTTTCAGAAAACTTCTCTATTGTATAGTTTCGAATATACTCTGTATCAAAAACAGTGTTATAGACTTTTAGCATGGCTTTAGCCAACTCTTCAATATTATTGTTCTCTACCAATAGACCCAATTGATTGTTTTCAATAATAGACTCCGGTCCACCACTTCGTGTAGAAATAACAGGTAAGCCGCAGCTCATTGCTTCAATGAGGACGACACCGAATGTTTCATAGTGGCTTGATAGGACAAAGGCATGAGATTGTTTTAATTCGTGCAATACCTCATCTCTAGTAGCAAATCCATATAAAGTTATTTGGTTTTGCATATGTAGCTTTTCAACTTCTGTTTGTAATGTTTTATATTCGGATCCATCTCCTAAAATCAATAAGCTTACATCTGTATTGTTATAGAAAACTTTTGAAAAGGCTCGCACTAAAAGTAATATATTTTTATTTTTGTTTAAATTGGCAACAGTAATAAAACGAAAGTTTTTATATCTGTTTTCAGACGGAATAAAAAATTCGGTATCTACAATGTTAGGTATAAATGTAAAAGGCACATCGAACATATAGTGTAAGCGCTTGCAGAGATCCGGGCTGACTGCAATGTTATATATTGAATTCTTATATATTTTGGCATACTTTTTTATTTCGTGCAGTGTTAGCAAATCTCTTGCATAAGCCGATGAGTGTTCGGTAATACAGTAAGGGATGTTGTTTTTTTCTTGTAACCATAAAGCAGCTTCTGCGGCAACGGAGTTATGAACATGAACGATGTCAATTTTATTTTGCATATTTTTTTTCAATAACCATTTGTTTAATAAATATCGAATGAAATTGTTGACTCTTCTAAGCTTTGGAATAGAAGGAAATAAAAACAGTTCAATATTGACTTTATTTTTTTGATATTGAAAAACACCAAACTTAAAGAGCCTCTTTTTCCAAATCTCTTTCAAAGAGACGGGCACGGCACCAATTACAGATACATGTAAATTTTTATGTTTTGAGAGTGCAACTGCTTGATCCTCTACAAATATTGAAGCGTTCTTGTTATAGATATTTGGATAACTTGTCGGTAGTATGAGAATATTTATCAACGTTATGCCTATTGAAAACAGAGCTTCGTTGTAGTCATCTTTGTTCCTTTTTTGTATAATAAGTGAGCATACCAATAAATAACATGAGCATTATTGACATAGAAAAAGAAAGAATTTTAAGCATCTCGATAAAGTCTATGTTTCGATAGATGAGTATAATGCTTAAAGGTACAATCATATAGAATATGGCAAATACAAGTACACTCTCTTGTCTGTTTAGTACTATGAATATTGTAGATAGTGGCGACGTTAAGAAATTTAAAAACAGCCAAGGCGAAAGGGCAGATGCTACCTCCCCTGCCAGCTTCCAGTTTTCACCAAAAATAATCGTAAAAATATCAACTGCAAAAAAATATATAATCAAAAATATGGGTAGTGATACCATGGACGCTTTAATAATAAATTGCTTCATAATGGTATACAGTTCACGTCTTTGTGCACTGGCAACTTTTTGAAAAAAGACTTGCGAAAGAGAACTTCCGATTAAAGACATGGGAGCTTGCACCATCTTCCAAGCTAAGGAGAACTGCCCTAAAGTCGCTGTTGTAAAAAACTTTGCAATAAATACAGTGATCACCAACAGTCTAAATCCGTCTATGAGAGCATTCGGTAAATTAAAAATAGGCAGTTTTTTGTAGCGTTTCATTAAAGCAAGTATTTTTAATTTTTTTATCTCTTTGATTCGATGCTTGTTCTCTTTATAGGTTGTTTTGGTGAGTAAAGAAGTAGCAATACCTTGACCTATAAGGCCTCCAACAATCAATCCGCTGCTTCCGAATCCATAAAGCCCCATACCAAGATTTGAAGCCGCCGTAGCACCACTACGAACTACTCTGTTGACAGCTAATAGTTTGTAATGTTTTTTCCGATTGTTCCAGTAGTTAAAACTCTGATAGATCCCTGTTAATAAAACGCTAAAGGGTATAAAATAGAGCCAAATAGATATTTCCGGGTTTTCTAATAACTCTGTAATATGAGCATTGAAAATATATAGCAATACAAAAGAGATACTGCTCACAACAAAAGAGATGAGCAGAGAAAGAGCTACTATGTTGGTAGCATCTTCATCTTTTTTTGGAAGCATTATAGCCAGTTCATATCTGGCAGTGGCAATCACCGACAATAACGAAGCGATACTCATGTAAAGCGCAAATATTCCAAAATCTTCAGGAGTATAAATACGTGTTAAGATGGGGCTAATAGCAATTGGAATCGCCTGTGCAATGGTCGTTCCAGTCATTAGTGTTAGCACATTACGAGTAAAATCAGATTTTGGTTTTAATTTATTGAGCATTTCTGACTCTTAAAAACACCGGAAAGCGAGGCTTGCCGTAGCGGGTAAACTCTTGATATTTAAAGGTAATAATAGTGCCTAGAGGCGGTGGATTGTGTCGCAGGGTATCACTAAGACCGCTACCGATTTTAA
>JAMOMX010000127.1 GCA_027066935.1 Sulfurimonas sp.
GCTTTTTCTTTAATGAAATTTTGCTCAGTTGTTGGTAGTTTAGAAAAAACAGTGTTCTTAATAGAATCATTAAATTTTTGCTCGTAGATATTCATATTGGAATTTTATCTAAAAATACTTCAAAATTTCTACACCTATAAAAATAGCACCTAGAAATACAAATGAAGATATAAAAACTAAAGCAGTGGTGAGTTGTGGTTTACAATCATACAAAGATGCTAAGTTTACATTTGCAACAGCAAGTGGCATCATAAGCTCTATAAATATTATCCCCTTAATCATTGAATCGAGTTCTATATTTATTAAAACTAAAAAAGCCAAAAGTGGAAGTAAAATAAACTTAAAAGCTAAAACCCAAATAACAAGTTTTTTACTTATCACTTTGATTTGTGTGCCATAAAGATATATACCAAATAAAAATAGTTGCATTGTCATTGAAGCATATGCACCCATCATCAATGTATTCATAATCTCTGGACCTGGTTTATAGTTATTTACACTCAAAATTATTGCTAAAATTGCAGCCCATAAAATTGGTAGTTTGAGTATGTTTAAAAGTGAAGTTTTAGCATCATAACTCCCACGAGAGTAATAATAAACGCCAATAGTATAAACAATAAAAACATTCATTAAGTTTATGATTGTTGTATATGGGATTGATTCCTCTCCAAAAATTGCAATATTTAGAGGTATACCTAAATTTCCAGTGTTTCCAATGATAGCTGCAACTGTAGCAATTGAGTATTCTTTTTTATTTGAAAATAAAAACTTGGCAAAAATTGCAGATATTATTATGGCAAACAGAGCGATTGCCAAGTATATCGATGGTGCTAAAACCAAACTTATATCTATAGGACGAATTAACAAACCCCAAAATGTTAAAAAAACTTGTAAAAAATAAACATTTATAAGGGTGATTGTTTTATCATCAATCTTATCTTTAAAGCTGAGTTTTGAGAGGTAACCCATAACTATAAAAATATATATGCCTAAAATTGAATAGATTATTGAACTCATAGTGCGATTATAGCAAATAGTGTATAATTATATATGCAAACTACTCAATCAATACAGAATATAAATAATATAATAGAGAATAATTTAGCGGTAGTGCTTTATTTTTCAGCTCCATCTTGTAATGTATGTCATGCATTAAAACCAAAATTACTTGAAGCTCTTAATGAAAATTTTGATGATTTTAAAGTTGTGAGTGTTGATATATCATTAACTGAAGATATTGCACCATATTTTAATGTTTACTCAATCCCTACAGTGTTAATATTTCTTGATGGTAAAGAGTTTCTTCGTAAATCTCGTCATATGAGTGTAGGTAAAATAATAGATGAGATAAAAAGACCATATGAGATTATGAAGAGTTGAAAAATATACTAATAACAGGATGTTCAAGCGGTATAGGTTACGATACTGCAATTTACCTACACAATAACGGCTATAAAGTATATGCAACTGCTAGAAAACAAGCAGATGTACAGAGGTTAAAAAAAGATGGTTTAGATAGTTACCTACTTGATGTAACAGACCTACAGGCAATAGAAAATATGTTAAGTATTATCATTAAAAATGATGAAAAACTTTACGCTGTTTTTAACAATGCTGGTTTTGGACAACCTGGAGCTGTTGAAGATATAACTACAGATGTTTTAAAAGAGCAGTTTGAAACTAATTTTTTTGGACTTCATGAGCTTACATATCAGTGTTTAAAAATTATGCGTCGGCAAGGATATGGTAGAATAATTCAGCATTCATCAGTCTTAGGTTTAATCTCTCTTCGTTTTCGCGGAGCCTACAATGCTTCAAAGTATGCAATAGAAGGTTTGTGTGATACTCTTCGTTTAGAGTTGATGAATACAGATATATTTATAAGCACAATAAATACAGGACCTGTACATTCTAACTTTAGAAAAAATGCAATTATAAAATTTAAACAAAATGTAGCATTTAACGAAAGTGTTTTTAAAAAAGAATATGAAAATGAACTTTTAAGTGTAAAAGAAAAAGATAGTGATATTTTTACAAAAAGCTCAGATGTAGTTATAAAAAATATACTTCATGCACTAGAATCAAAAAAGCCACAACCTAGATATTATAACACTTTTGCAACCCATCTGTTAGGTGGACTTAAAAGAGTTCTAACTACATCTTTGTTAGATAAAATTTTACGAAAAATATAATAACAGTACTATAAAATTTTGCCTTATATTTTATGATATCATCAGAAGCCGCGCTTTGGCTTCATATTTATTGCGTTCGTACTTGTTAAATGTTTTATACAGCATTACTTAGCCAGTTGCCAGCTCTTTTTAGTATACTAAAATCATCACAATCGTTATATTTTATTAATCCTAAAGATAAAAATATGATTTTGAATATTGATGTTAATATATTTAATATTATAATGAATGCACTACCTATATAAATTCCATTGGCATATACTTGAATAGGGATAAACAAGCTTATAAGAAATACACTTAAATTTATCGCTAAAAATCCTAAAATTAATTTTTTATAGTAACTAAATTCACAATAAAAATATGTACTCATTATTATTTCCTAATTTGCATTTAACGGTGGCGCGGTTCAACCCTGCGTTTTGTTATATTTCATCATCAAGTAAAGTACCTGTAAACCAAAGCACTTTAATTCGCTTACAATGCATTAATCTATTACTCCACAAATAGATTGATTAAAATATAAATTTAAAAGACCGCAAGATGCAGTTGGCAATCGTGTGTCTTCATATATAACTTTTGATACAGTCTCTTTATTGAAAACCAAGGTTATTTACGATAGACTCATAATGTTTTTCGTGAGCGATAATTTCCCCGCTAGGAGTCTGTCGGATAAAACATCATAAATTTACTAAAAACACCACATATTGCGGAATATGAATAAGTTCTTCATAAATATACACTAAATGTAGGATATATTTCTAGTAGCTCATCTTTATTGGCTCTTTTAAGCTGTTATAGTATGTAATCTTTTCAAATTATAAGCTATACATATTAAATTCCATTCACCCTTAGCTTTATCAAACCCTCTAAGCATAAATTGTCTAAATCCCATTACATGTTTTATAATACCAAATACAGGTTCAACGGTGCTTTTTCTTTGAGAATATATCTCTTTACCCTCTTTAGTTTGCAAACGATGTTTCA
>JAMOMX010000128.1 GCA_027066935.1 Sulfurimonas sp.
TCTCTTCTATCTCTTTTGCAAAGAATTTATCTTGTTTATCTGCTACTATACCAAATGTAGTAACTTTTGGTTTTGATAACATTTTTCCATGTTGTCCATCAACTTGAACAACAATCATAACAATACCTTCAGATGCGAGTTTTTGACGATCAATTACAATGTCATCTTCAATTTTATTATTATTTTGATTATCTATATAAGTTTTACCAGTACGAACTGATTTTACTTTTCTCATATATTTTGGAGCAATTTCAATAGTATCTCCATCGTTCATGATGTGTATATTACGCTCAGGCACTCCACACATAATTCCCGTCTCTTTATGTCTCATAACATGGTTATACTCACCATGAACTGGTAAAAAGAACTTAGGATTTACAAGGCGAAGCATAAGCTTTTGCTCATCAATCCCTGCGTGACCAGATACATGTATAGCTTTGTCTCTAAATATTGCAGCACCTGCGCGTTGTAGGTGGTTTAACATCCCAGAAATACTTCCCTCATTACCAGGAATAGCACGAGATGAAAGAACGATTAAATCAGTTGGTTTAATTTTTACATGTCTATGCTCACCAATACTCATTCTAAATAAAGCTGAACTTGGCTCACCTTGAGAACCGGTTGTAACTATTAATACATCTTTGTCATTCATATGTGCAATTTGATCTGGCTCAATAAAAGCATTTTTTGGCAACCTAACATAATCATACTGCATAGCTATCTCAATATTTCGCTCCATAGAACGCCCTATTACACAGATTTTACGACCATATTTTATACCATACTGGATAGCTTGATATACACGATGAATATTTGAGCTAAATGTTGAAAGAATTACGCGCCCCTCAGCTTTTGAAAACATTCTATCAAGAGCTGGTGCTACACTTAACTCAGATGGAGTTGCAACTTCATTATAAGAATTAGTTGAGTCACTTAAAAGACAAAGTACTCCCTTATCTCCATAATAAGCAAGTCTATGCAAATCTGCTGTATAACCATCTATTGGTGTATGATCAATCTTAAAATCACCTGTATGAATAACTGTACCAGCATCAGTAGTGATAGCTAAAGATGAACTATCAAGAATAGAGTGAGTCATATGCATCCACTCAATCTTAAAATCTTCACCTATCTCATAAATTTTTCTTTTCTCAACTGGATTAAAATATCTTCTAAACTCTTTGATATGATGCTCATCAAACTTATTACCAATCATTGCTAATGGTAGAGGTGAAGCATATATTGGAAATTGCATCTCTTTATAAAGGTATGGCATTGCGCCAATATGATCCTCGTGAGCGTGAGTAATAATTACTGCTTTAATCTTATCTTTGATTTCACGAATATATGAAAAATCAGGCACTAAAATATCAACACCATGCATATCTTCATCTGGAAAGCTCATACCAACATCAACTAAAATTGCTTCATTTTGAGTTTCAAATACAGTGATGTTTCCACCAATTTCACCAAGTCCACCAAGTGGTGTGATACGAATTTTATCTTTTGAATTCAAGTCAAGTTTAAAATGTGGATTAAGTCTTTGCTTGTGAGCTTCTTGGTTAATAGCTACAAATTTTTTAAGATCTTCATCTACTGGTGTACTTTGACGACGGCGCCCTCTTCCACCTTTGTTACGGTTTTGATTAGGGTTTTGCTTAGAATTAGTATTCTTAGACTTATTTTGATTGTTGTTACGGTTTTGATTAGGATTAGGTTTACGGCTTTTAGTAGGTTTTGACACCTCTTTTACATTACCGTTTACTTCTGGCTCTTGTACATTGCCATCATTTTCATTTTCCATCCAAACTCCTTGTTAATTATTTTATTTTATTATAGAGTTGGTGATAGTCCTTAGTATCTACTTGATGAGGTCGAATCGTTAGTATAAGATTAAGTTTTTCAAAAACTTCTAAAAGTTTGGCTTTTTCATACTTTAAAGATAGATTTTTCATAAGAGTTTTACGAGGTTGTGTAAATGCAACTCTAAGCATACTCTCAAAATCTTTATCACTTCTATCTTTTTCTTTTTGTATTAAAAAAACTGCAGAATCGATTTTAGGCGGTGGTTCAAAAGCAGTTGGTGGAACTTGCACTACTATACGCGCTCTTCCTACACTTTGAGTTATAATTCCCAAAGAGCCAAATACCTTTTCTCCCACCTTAGCACAAAATTTCTCTGCAACTTCTAGTTGAGTCATTACAAGTATGTTTTTACACATTGGATCTGCGAGTGCTTTTAAAATGATGTTTGTAGCTATATAATATGGCAAATTTGCTACCAAATCATAGGGCTCATCTATTAAATGTCCATCTAAACTACTCTTCCAAACATTGAGTACATCCCCACAATTTAGGTGGAGCTGTTTGGTGTCAATCTCTTTTTTAAACTTTTTTTGTAATATCTTACATAAGTCGGTATCAACCTCAAAAGCTTCTACACTTTTGACATCTACTAAATATTTAGTTAAATCACCTAACCCAGGTCCAATTTCAACAATTTTATTTGTATTGTTGGGCATCGATTGGATGATCTTGTGTAAAACTGCTTCATCTTTTAAAAAATTTTGACCAAATTTCTTCTTGGCCACCACAGCATTACTATTCATAAATGTGAGTCTACACTAATTATACTTATATATAGCTAATATATATAAACAATTTTTATTATCTATATTTGATAAAATTTTCTTTATTGATTGATATATCTAATTATAAGCCCTAAAGTGTATAATTACACTATATAAATAAAGGTGTCGTGATTGAACTATTTTGCAAAAAGAATCATTCCCTGTCTTGATGTTAAAGATGGACGTGTTGTCAAAGGTGTAAACTTTGTTGGTCTTAAAGATGCTGGTGACCCTGTTGAAGTAGCTCGTCGTTATAACGAAGAGGGTGCTGATGAGCTTACATTTTTAGATATAACCGCTTCTTCTGATAACAGAGACACTATTGTAGATATAGTTGCACAAGTTGCAAGAGAAATTTTTATACCACTTACTGTTGGTGGTGGTATAAGAAAACTAGATGATATTTATAAGCTTTTAAATGTTGGTTGTGATAAAGTAAGTGTAAACTCAGCCGCAATAAAAAGACCTGAACTTATAAATGAGGGTTCGAAAAGATTTGGCTCTCAGTGTATAGTTACTGCTATTGATGTTAAAAAAACTGGCGAT
>JAMOMX010000129.1 GCA_027066935.1 Sulfurimonas sp.
CAGGAGAGGGCAGTAGTAGCTCTTTAAAATACACAATTATCACACAGCCAAGAAATGGTAAGCTTAGTGGCACTACGCCAAATATCACCTATGCTCCAAATGCTAACTATATAGGAAGTGATAGTTTTACATTTAAAGTAAGCAGTAAACATGGAGATTCAGCAGTAGGTACTATATCTATAAATATTTTACTAAAAGATGGACAAGTGTTTGCAAATAGTAATGTTAAAAATGAAAATTATCTAGAAAATACACAACTTTTTTATTTTAATTTTAGTTATGATATAGATATAAAAAAAGGCAGAGACTATTTTAAACCATATTTGGCATACCTAGATAGAGATGGCAAATATATAGATGCAATGATGGACTCGTTTGTTTTTTTAGATCTTAGCATACAGCATAGAAAAGGCAGATACAATAAGCGATACTGGAATCACTACTTAGATACTGTATTTAAAAGAACAAAGCTTCCTGTTATACATCAAGAGGGTAGAAATAGTTTTGGATTATTAGACAAATACCGTTCGACACTAAGTTTTAAAACTAATGCAAACTTATCATCAGGAAAATATACTCTAACCTTAGACAAAAAACTTTTTCCAAATTCATTAACACCTCAAACAGGAGTATCAAATAAATTTATAATAGGATTAAATTATTTTGATAAAAACAACAAAGAAATCTATAAAAAAGGTTCAACATATTCTGATTGGCTTAAAATGTATGTATCTTACATACCAATAGATGCTACTGAGCTGTCATGGAAAAAATTAACTTATACTTTTAATGCGCCAGAAGGAACAAGATCTCTAAAGTTTCATCTCATAAATTGGGAATCTTCCAATAGTATTGGAGTTGACAATGTAGTATTGAGCAATGAAGACAATGTTAATTTTATCGACAACAGTGAGTCGGCTTTTGATAAAGATAGTTTAACTACAAAGTGGGAATTAGATACAAAAGTAGGTATAAAATATCTTTTTGGTGAAAGAGATGCATTAATTGATGAGTTAAATAGTGCAAATATTGAGCTTCACTCTAAAGTGCCTAATTTGCCAATAACTAAGCTAATACTAACTATGCCAAATATTGATATTAGACTGTATCAAAATGAGATAGATTTTAATAAGTTAAAACATAATATAAAATCATACTTAGATGAAGTCGAAACAAGGTTTCATAACTGGAGCGAAAAGCAGCAAGATAGACGAGTAGAGCTTGCTGGAATCTATATACTTGATGAGGGGTTATCTAATTCTGAATATAGACTATATCGCTTTATAAAAGATCAAGTAGAAGAGAAAAATTGGCTCCTTTATGGTTCTCCATACCTTAGATTTGGTGGAAAAACTGATAGCATAAGTACAACTTTTGCTCCAAGATTTTTTGAACTTTTAGATACAAGTTGGCAGCAACCAGGTGCATGGTATAGGCACACAAGAAGAGGAAATGTTGATAGAGATATGTTAAAAAATGCCAACGAGATAGCTTCTCAAAAAGGGTTGAGTATCAATATAGAAAATAGAGTTCGTACTCTAAGTTCAGTCTTGGGTGAAGAGAAGTACGGAAGAGTTAACGACTATTTTGATTATGGCGATAAGTATGGTTATATCAACTACTCTAAAATGTACTATGATGATGCAGGTGCTCACTACATCAACGCTTTTTCAAGCGATCCAAAAAATAGAGTAGATTATGATAATCTATATAAATTTATCAAAAAAAGTAATCATGGTGTTGTTATAAATAATAAGTTTGAGATAAAAGATAGTAAAGATAAGACAAAGCTCTATAATTGGGATGGTGCGTATAAGATAGCATACAATAACATCTCATCAAGTTCAAGGCGAGAGTTAAAGTTTACTACTACCAGTGAAGATACTATCTTATCTAGTTTGATCCCAATTGACGATGATAAGCAGTATCATATATCATTTAAAGCCAAAGAAGATATCGATGACAAAGCTGCCAATAGTGCTTATATCGGTGTTTTCTTTTTTGATACATCAGATAGACCACTCTCTGAGTCTTTATCAGATAGTGACTTGGAGCATACCTCTTCTTCAAAAGAGTACTACAGATATTTGGATACTACCAGTACCTTTAAAAACTACTCAATTAAGTTTAAACCCCCTATAGGAGCGGCATATTTTAAATTTTATCTTAAAAATAATAAAAATGCCAATATTGAATGGAAGTCTTTAAAATTTTATCAAAATAGCAAGATGGATCAATCTTCTATAATCTACAAAAATAGTACTTCAAGATATCTTCAATTTGAGAAAAAAAGAGAACTTGGAAACTACTCTTTAAAACTTGACAGTGGCAATGTGGCTTTTAGTAGTGAAAAAATATCTATCTCATCCAATAGAAGCTATAAGTTAAAACTTGAAGTTAAAGGAGAGAGCTCAACACTTCAGCAAAATAATCAAAATAGAGCCTTAGTTGCCATTGAAACCTTTAATAGCGGCGGCGATAAGATAGGCAGATCTATCTCTAATTGGAGTCATAATACATCAATAGATAAGAGATATAAATATATACCTTTTAATCAAAATTGGAATGAGTTTGCTGAGCAGATAACTTTTGCCCATGATGTGGCAAGTATCAAAATCTATCTATATAACATGAGTGATCAAAATTCTATTTTATTAGATAACATAACTTTTAATGTGATTGGTTCACAAAGTCTTATTAGAACTATAGATGACGATAACAACAACCTACTATCTAGAGTATCTTGGAGTGAAAAATTGCCTTTAACACTAAGGAGATATGAGCCAGTTTTATATAATGACTTTATAGATGTTAGTGATAAAAAAGAGCTTGAGTTTAGTGCACTTGTGCGTGGCGCCGGAAGTTATCCACAAAATAAAGAGCTGTTAGCAGTTGAGTTTTATGATAAAAATTACAATCTTTTATTGCTAGAAGATATTGAAAATACAAATTTAAATTATTCAGATAGTTATAAATATTGGTGGGGAGGGTATATGGGTATCACATACATCTCACCTGATGAGTACATATCTATGGATACTAACACAAGTGCTCTGCCAAATTGGTACACTACACAATGGAGAGAGTATAAAAAAAGTTTTACAATCCCGAAGCAAGTCTCTTACATGAGATTGTCATTGCATAAAACTAGCGGAGATGGTGAGATGT
>JAMOMX010000130.1 GCA_027066935.1 Sulfurimonas sp.
CGACCATTAGTACAACTTCCAATAAAAGCTTGGTCTATTTTGATTTTATCAGCTACTGCTTTAGTTATAGAGTGACCATTTGATGGTAAAAATGGGTAGGCTATAACAGGTTCTAGGTTTGCTACATCAATATCTAAAGTCATACAATACTTTGCATCTTCATCAGAGTAGTGAATTTTAGGTTCACGAGCTAAATTTTTATCGCAGAGAAACTCTTTTGTAACATCATCATATGCAACAATTCCACTTTTTGCACCAGCTTCAATAGCCATATTACACATTGAAAACCTATCATCCATACTTAGATGCTCAATTGTACTACCTGTAAACTCTAAGGTTTTGTAAAGTGCGCCATCAACACCAATTAAACGGATAATTTCTAAGATAATATCTTTACCTGTTGTGTAAAGTTTTGGTTTTCCATTAAGGTTTACTTTAATAGATTCAGGAACTTTAAACCAGTTTCCTCCACTTATCATTGCAAATGCTAAATCAGTTGAACCCATACCTGTAGAAAATGCTCCAAGCGCACCATGGGTACATGTATGAGAATCTGCACCAATGATTACATCACCAGGAACAACAAGACCTTTTTCTGGTAATAATGCGTGTTCAATCCCCATATCTTTTTCATCAAAAAAGTTTTTAAGTTTATGTTTTTTTGCAAAATCACGGCTAATTCTTGCTTGATTTGCAGAAGCTATATCTTTTGCAGGGATGAAATGATCAAGTACAATTGAAAAGCCATCAGGATTTGCTAATTTTTCAGCACCGCTTTCTTCAAAAGCTTTAATGGAGATAGGTGTAGTTATATCATTTCCAATAACCATGTCGATATTTGAGCGAATAATTTCACCAGCAAAAACATCTTTACCAATATGCTCTGAGAATATTTTTTCTGTTATAGTTTGAGCCATTACGAACCTTTATCATATGTTTTAATGATGTGATTATATCATTTATGGCTTAATTGAAAAAATTTGAGCTAAAAATTTATTAGACTTCTTGCGTAACTTTAAAAATTAGATTCCGTGTCAAGCACGGAATGACGACATTTTTTTAGCTTTCGTCATTCTGAACTTGATTCAGAATCTAGGTTATGCAAGAAGTCTGTTTTTTTAAAATTAAAATCCGTGCACCCCGTGATTTTCTGCATTATCAACTTCTGAGAGTTCTTTAGAGAGTTCTTTTATACACTCTATAGCAAGTGTAATATCTATAATTAAGTTTTCATTTTCTTTGAAATTGGGTATTTTTTTAATATTGTCTACAGCAGTATAAGATATATTTCTTAGAGTTCCAACCTCTCCAAGTGTCATTTTTTCTAAAATATCTTTTTCATCATCTAGTTTAATAATTAGATCTTTAAATCTTACAATAAAAGAGTTATATTCACTTTTTTTGAGAATATTAAAAAGACCTAACGCACCTATATCTTTTTCATATTTATTAATAAGCTCTTTTAAGGTATATCGTAAAAATTGTTGTTGCTCTTTATTTAACATCATAATCTTTCGTATTTATTTATGTTATTATAGCTAAAATATAAATAAGTAAGAGGGCATAAATGATTAATAAAAAAGATTTACCACTAGTCTCTTTAAACTCTATGAATGAGGTGCATTTTGAGGAGGTAGTTATTTTAAATACGCTATTAGAACAACTTCAAAATAAAGTAGATTTTGATATTTTTTCAGAGAATTTACAAACACTTCTTGAGCATATGCAATACCATTTTAATTCTGAGGAGAAACTAATGAGAGAGTCTCATTATCCCTCACTTCAAATGCATAAAGCAGATCACGATAAGGTTTTAAACCAAACTCGATACGCTGAAATGCAATGGCGAAATAAAAAAGATGAAGATGATATCAGAGAATATTTAGAGGATATTATAGTACCGTGGTTAGACCAACATATTAAAGCTATGGATACGCCAATGGCAGAGTTTATTTTAGATGCTAAAGATATTTAATTTAAACTATGCTTTTATCTCGCACCAACTCTTAAAAATACAACCTTAATAGTTTTCATAAAAATAACAAAATCCATCCATAGTGACCAGTTTTGTATATACCATGTATCTAAGTTAACTCTTTGTTTAAAAGTTAGTTCATTTCTCCCACTAACTTGCCAAAGTCCAGTGATTCCAGGTTTTACATTTAAAATAAGCTCTTCATTAAAGGTTCCAATTTTTTCTTTTTCATTTAACATATATGGTCTTGGACCTATTAAATTCATATCTCCTTTTAAGACATTATAAAATTGTGGAAATTCATCTAATGAAGTTTTTCTTAAAAATTCACCTACTTTAGTAATTCTAGGGTCATTTTTGTATTTATGGTATATTTCATAATATTTCACTTCATCTGGATTGTTTTTTAAATAATCATCCAGTATCTTTTGATTGTCAATATACATAGTTCTATATTTATAACAACTAAATTTTTTAGAATTTTTTCCAAGTCTTTTTTGCTTAAATATCACACTACCTTTAGAGTCAAGTTTAATAATAATCAAAATAATAAAATGAAGAAATAAAACAAAAGGTGATATTAAAATAACAAGTAATTTTTCAGAAAAATATTTTATTAAAATATTTTTATAGTTTAAAAGCCTATTTTCTATATGCAAAGCAGAAAGTCTAATGTTTGAATAATCAACTATCTCTGTGTGCGAAAAATCTAAATGATCCATATATGGTACGACATATATATCTTTTGTTTTTTTTGTGTATTTTTTTATAATATTTTGTAAATCATTTATATCAAATTTATTTGAAGATATAATAACCATATTATAGTTTTCTTGTGCATTTTTAAATCCAAAATACCAATTATCTCTTATCTCGTTATATAATAAATCATATTGAGAATCATTAGCTACAATCTTTACTTTTATTTTAAATATATCAAAATTAAATAGTATTTTTTTAAAAAGTCTTTTAAAAGTTGGGACAATTATAAAAGATAAAATAAAAAATATCAATATAAAAGTTCGAGAGTATTCATCTGAAATTTTAGTAAGTGATATAACTGTAAAAACTGCTAAAGAGGAAAACAACAACCCTTTTAGAACTTTTTTTGTATCACCCCAAAAGTCATATCTAATAAAGTAGATTTTTTCAAATAAAAACAT
>JAMOMX010000131.1 GCA_027066935.1 Sulfurimonas sp.
TCATCAAATAGTTTAGAAACTTGCTTTACACTATTTGCACTTATCTCATTTTGAATTGAACTTACAAAATCACTTTCAGTTGATGGAACTACAACAAAAAGTTCATTGATAAAATCAAAATCACTATCCTCTTTTGTAATCCTATTTCCATCTTGATTTACTGCAAGTCTTAATCCTCTTCCTATCTGCTGAAGTTTAGATATTTCAGAATTACTAGGGGCAAGTTTACAAAGAGTCATAACATTTGGATTATCCCACCCCTCTTGCAAAGCCCATTGAGAAAATATAAATCTTAGATTGCTATCAAAAGATAACAACTCCTCTTTTTTATTTAAAATTAACTCTATAGCTTCTTCTTCATCTTTGATAGTTTTTGATTTTGCAAAATATCCACTATGTATCTCACTTATGTTATCTTTTGTTTTTAATAGGTACTCTTTATACTTTTCATCTAAATTTTCTCTTTTTAAAATAGTCTCTAAATTTTTTAAGTATAACTTTTCAAAGAGTTTTGCTAATTCACCACTGTTTCCACTATCAAGTAGATACTTATCAACTCTATCTATGAAAAATAGACAAAGTGCTTTTATATCCATTTTAAAAAGTTCTTCCTCTCTTTCAAAGTGATTTTTTATCGCAGTATCTACAATCTCTCTCTGCATAGCATCTAGTAAAACTCCGTAACTCTCACTTTCACCCAAAAGCAAAGATATACCATTTGAGAAAAATACCTCTTGTTTGGTGATTTTTTCTATAACATAACTCTTTAGATACTCTATTTCTGATTTGACACCTAAATTATCACCCTTTACAAGCTTTAAACTTTTAGATTTAGAATTTATATCTTTATATTCGATTGTTACTTCATATTCTTTTTGATTTGCACCCGCTACTTTTTTTAAAGAGATAGTGTGATTATCAACATTTTCATTACCAACAGTATCAACTGTGATAGCCTTAACAAGTCCTTTACTAAAAGCATCAACACTATCAAGAGTGTATATAAGATTTTTATACTCTCTATTTTTATAAGTTGCACCAAATCTAAGTGTAAAAAGGGGATTAAACTCTTTTATATACTTAGCAGTTTGTTTACCCTCAAACCTATGTGGTTCATCTATGATAATTACAGGTCTTAGATGTGCTATCGCTTCCATGTAGCTCTTTGCACGACCTATCAAACTTTGCTCTACACCTTTTTTATTTATGCTATTTGAAGCTTTATTAAATGATTGATAGGTAGATACTAAAACAGATATGTTTTGATCACTAGCATTGATATAGTTTGAGACTGTTTTTTCACTATAATTAAATGCTGATATACTTTTACTATACTCTTTTTCAAAAAACTCACGAGTTATTTTTATATTTTTTAGTGTACCTTGCCTTATAGCGTTTGATGGCACAAGAATGATAAATTTTGAAAGTCCATAATCACGATTTAGCGTATAGATAGATTCTAAAAAAGTAAAAGTTTTACCAGTACCAGTCTCCATAAGAGTATCTACTACTAACTCATCTTTTATGACAATTTCACCTATATCAACTTTGTTTAACTCTCTTACCTCTTTTATGTTTTGCAATAATATAGACTTTGAAAGTTGTAAATCAAAAGATGGATTATTTTTTCGATTTGCATCTGGTGTAAATGAGATATTTTTAAAAATATCACTTATACTATCTACTGCTTTTTTTTGATAATCAAGTCTATCAAACTTTATTTTTAAGCTCATGACAAATTATCCTCTAAATCTAAGTTTATCACTCTTTATACCTACACTAGCCATAGCATTTTCACACTCTAAGGTAAACTTATCATCACTTATATTTGGAGAATAGATAGTTACATACTCTAACTCTTTTTCTGCTTTTAAATTTTTTATGAGTTCATCAATAGAAATATCACCCAACACAAAAGCAACATTTTTTACAAAGTATAATTTATCTTTGATAAGGGTCTCTATCTTAGAGCTAAGTGGTAATTTTTCAGCTACCAGTAGATTATAAAGTATATCCTCAGATGTCTCTACAAAATTTTCTGTAAATGCCAATAAATCTTTTGTTTAGCATCATTAACTATCTCAAAAGTTCTAAAACCCATGTCACCTTTTGCTATTTTATATCCAGCACGTCTTAATCTTTCTGCTGTAATTTCAAAAATACTAGATTCCTTATTGATTTGCTTAAGAAAATTAATTCGTTTTGTAATAGATTCTTTCTCTTTTTGAGTTAATCCTTTTTTCAACTCTATTTTTTCATTTATTTGGACTAATATAAAATTTATCTTTTCATTTCTATTAAAAATTGAATGTCCCGTAGAACCTGAACCAGCAAAAAAATCTAAAACAGTATCACCATTCTTAACATTCGCAATATCAATTAAATTATCTATTAGTTTAATTGGTTTTGGGTTTGTAAAAATACCTTTTTCATCATCAAAAAGCTCTGCTAGCTCATCAGTTGCTTCTTGATTATGCCCAAACTTATCATGAGCCCACCAATTTGTAGCACATTGTCCTTCTTGTTCTCGTTCAAATTTAAAATATTTTTTTCTTGGTATACCATTACCATTATTTGTAAAAATAATTCTATTATCTTGTTTAAGTTCTAAAAATGTATTTTCTTCACCCATCCATGTTTCATTAAAAGTTTTTCCTGTGGGGCTTTGAATCATATATCTACTACCATCTTGTCCTTCTCCAGCTTTCCAAGGTTTTGTTGCCCAATCTCCCCTTAGATCATTATCTGGATTTGAAAATTTTCCAGTTAATCCTATTTTCCCAACACCAGATTCTTTATACTTTTCATTACTTTTAGTATAAACTAAAATATGTTCCGCGACTAATGCAATCATTTTATTTTTATCATTTGGTTGATTAGGGCGTCTTCTCCAATGAATATGCCCCTCAAAATTTTCTCCACCAAAAACTTCATCACAAAGTAATTTTAACTGTGCTATTTCATTATCATCTATACTTATAAATATAACACCATCATCTTTAAGCAAGTCTCTTGCAAGTAAAAGTCTAGGATACATAAAACTAAGCCAACCACTATGGGTTTTTGCCCCTTGTATATTTTCAATATAATCTATATACTCATTATCATATCCCAGCTCCTCAAGAGTCTCTTCTG
>JAMOMX010000132.1 GCA_027066935.1 Sulfurimonas sp.
GAGCTGAGCGAAACGTTTCAGATTCACCCCGAGCAGTCTACCTCGGCGTTGGTAGTGTACCACCCTAAGGCTAGCTATTTTAATGTGTAAAATACATGTGAATTTTTTGTGTACTTAATTTACATGTATTTTAAAGATATTACAATTGAACATGTTTGAATTATTCATAGTACCTTTTGATTATTTATGCTAAAGTTTTCTTTAAACATATAGTTCTATCTAGTTATCCAAAGATTGGAAGTTTTTTTGAAAAAAGACAAAATTATAATGGCCTAAATATTTAAGACAGAGATTCAGCAAAGTTAATTTCTAAAGAAGATAGAATAATATGAAGTTAATGGAGAGTTGAGAGATAGTTAAACTCCAGTCTCTCACTGGCATAGTCCACTTTTTCTCAGCATTTTTGATACCCATAAAGAGCAGTTTGAGCAGGCTGTTATCGTTAGGAAAAGCACCTTTGGTTTTTGTGAGTGTCCTAAACTGACGATGCACTGACTCTATGGTACTAGCATAGTCTTTAGAAATATTAATCAGCTTCACTATTGTCCTTAAACACCATCTCAAAACACTTAATCTGAGGAGTTTGATTCAAAAACACTTTAGCACTATCATCAAGTATCTTCATATCCGAAACTACAAAGTGAAAAGAGAGTTTATAATCAAAAAGATTCCTATGTGCTAAGAGATAGAGGTACGAAGCTCCAAAAAAAGCTTTCAGATCAGTATGAGTAATCTTTTGACGATCAGTATCCATCCAGTTCTTACATTGCACAAAACTTATCTTATTATCTTTCATAGCAATTAAATCAATACCACTATCTTTAACACCTTGATCTATTCCGTGGTAGTTAACTTTATAGCCTTTTAACTCATACTGTTTACCTACAAACTCTTCATAAGCAGCGCCTTTGCTTGTACTGAGACGTTGATGGACAGCTTTACGTAAATTAATACCTTGAAAGTCAACACTCCCCATCTCATACCAACAAACTTTCCGCCTTATATTTGAAATAAGTATTCCGTTGATAGCTTTTTCAAATTCTTTATCATCAAGATAGGAGTAGAGATTACCTAGCCAAATATACCCACCACCTTTTGCACATAACTTTATTTTCATAAAATGCTGAAGGCTTTTATCTGCATCTATTGAAAACTCTACTCTGCCAAACCTATCAGTTAAATCCGTTTTCATATTTTTAGAATCATATTTAAAAATAGAGACTTTACCTACCATTACACTATTAAGGCGCTCTAGTGTTCTCTCTTCAATTGGTCCATAGATTTGAATAGTAGATTTTAAATCATCATTTATCCATTGCGTTATACGGTAGATATCTATTTTTGCAAGTTGTGTTTCTAAATCATCCATAAAGCAGATATCTTACTTTAAAGATATTTTAGACATTAAAGCGTCTAGCTCTTCTTTGGCTCTTTGAAATCCTAACAGATGTTTCTCTTCTTTTTCTGCATCACGTATCTGTTTTTTATCTTGATTAATAGCTGTTTTTGTCTCGTTCATGATTTTCCTTTTCAAAGTTGAAAAATTCTCAATTATTAGTTTTTTCAAAAATATCATTGTGAAGAATAAAGATACCACCAATAAGCAGTAAAGTTGAACCCCTGTTATTACAGACCTAAAAATATTTTATAGTTTAGCCAACAAAGGCTGGCTAAACTATTTACTTATTCTTTTGCTTTGTGCCACTTAATAAGTTCTTGAAGCTTTTTAAGTGTATTAGGTGTTTTATCAGTCACTTTGATAGCGTCAGCATATTTCTGTAAATTCATGTTCAGCTTGTTGTAATTGTAGCGAATTATCCCAATTAACATATTTTCTGGACAGCCACTTAGCATTCATTTCAATAGCTAAGGGTTGATCTGTCCTCGAATAGTTTTCAAACAATTTGGTTTCAAATTTACTATTTCTGGCATAAGGTCTCAACAGATTCAATTCACCCAGTGTTGTCTTTAACCGTCTCTTTTTATTCCCGTTACGATAATCAATCCGCTCGTCACCCCTTTGACTCTTCTCTGCACCGATAAAATCAGCAAATTCTTTCTCTAGTACTGCATTTAGAAACATCTCTCCTATACGTCTAAAGCCCTCTTGTTTGTTCTCAAGGAGCAAAGGTGCAAACTCACTCATATCAAACTCTATCTTATCATTTTCTATTCTCATCTATCGTTTTCTCTTTTTGAAAAACAATAGCTGATTTTGAATTTACAGAAAATTTATGACGCTACCCTAAACAGGTAAACCTGTCCATAAAGCCTACTGTTAAAGAAGAAAAAGAGCTATATACACAAGATGGTTTTATAGAATATTTAGAAAGTATTGGCAATCCTCATTTTTATAAACCCTTTGAAAAACAGTCTAATAAATCATAGATAATACAATTTTTTTGTATTATCTATACTAAATTATACACCTATGAATATCATTCAAATAAGAAAAGAGCTGCCAACATCAGTTTTAACACATGAGATGTTAGAAGATATATTAAGCCCTCATGTCAATAATGTCAATGCCAAAATATCGTACATGGTAAAAAAAGGCGAGCTGGTACGTCTTAAAAAAGGGTTCTATGTCTTGGGTGAAGAGTACCGAACAACACCCCTAGATCGGTTTAGCTACAAAAGTATCCCATTACAAGCTTACGCACTAGGTATTGACTGGCTCTACGATAAAACACATGGCGGAAAACTCATTGCCACAGCAGAAAAAGCTCTCTGTGATAAAATCAAGTTCGATAGAGGCATCGGTAGACTCTCACAGTCTAAACTAGAGACCTATTTGGCGCATGATCTTCGTATTGACATGGAAATGCTTTTTAACTTAGATGCCGAATGCATTGCAGCCATTGCCTCAGCTTATAGATCATTCAATTTAGAGAATTTGGCAAAACTCATCCGTAGAAGGAGACACAACGCATTAAACAGTTAGATATCTGGAGTCATGAGTTTTTTATGGATGTTATTGAGAAGATTCAATATAAAACGTAGTAACGTGAACATTAAAATTGTGTAAAAAGCACTCGAGCTTGCTTTTTACACCTGACCACAAGTAATTTTCGCCTATATCTGTTAATGTACTGTTAATAGCCTCAGTTATTAGTATCGGCACGCTCTCGTA
>JAMOMX010000133.1 GCA_027066935.1 Sulfurimonas sp.
ACTGTGTAAAATAGGATGATCTAGTGTTGATGTTGAGATAAAAAGTTCGGTTTGTGTCGTAAATGATTTTTGCATGCCTCATTTTACCAAAATATTCAAACCATAGGGAGTTATGCTGAGGTCTCTTCTTATTATTCTTTTGTTTAATATCAATATCCTCTTGATATTGATAATGTAGACTATCATTTTTTTTGGTCACCACTATTGGAGCAATCTTACCAAAAGAGTCTATTACCCATAATTTACCTGCTACGGTCTCAAAGGTTAAGTGTCCCTTATAATTTAGCGATGCAGAACTTCCACTGTAAGTACCATTTTCACCTAGATAATATTTTATCCAGCTTCGGGGGATACACGACATTGCACTGCTCGGTATTTTTGATACGGAATCTTTAGTAATAAAGTCGGAATATGAATAGCTTTGTACTTTTTTTCCTTCTCTATAAATAATTAAATTACTCCATTTTGGGTTGATAATATTCTTATTAAGTTTAAAAATTGTTTTTCCATCATCTGTAAAGAAAATAGAATAGCCTACATTATCAGGATAATTTGAAGGGTACAGTTCTTTAATAGAATATAATTTTTTAAGATTCCCATCTGTATCTGTCATGTAGACTGTTCCATAAGAGTCCTTAGTTTTTACAAATTCATTTTTATCAACTTTCCATTTTGATGGGTTCATTTGTAAAAGAAACTGCTGGTTATTAGATACCTTTAATAATGAAGGTATTGAATTTAATCGTTCAGGTGACCAGCTAATTGGTGAGCATGCTACTACAGGTGTTGATAACACTAAAAAAATGAAACTCCAAAATAAATATATTTTCATCATATCTCAATCCGTTACAAGTATTAATTGGGAATATCTAGTTCATTTAAACTCTTTATTTATTGTTACTTTATGCTTTGGATAATAAAAATCCCACGGGGCAAGCCCTCTCGCTATCGCTCGACTTTCTCGTTCCTCGAAATCGGGGTATTAACCGCATCAAAACATGACTAAATAATGATCAACAGATGTCTGATCATAAAAACATTACGCCCCAAGGGGCGGGGAATAAAACCCCAAGGGATTTAATGCCTCTTTTGCGCCGCAGGCACCTAACACCGCATTAAAGGGCTTGCCGATTAAATGCGAAAAACTACAATTTAGCACTAACCTGAACGAAACTACAAGACTCAAAAAAAAACCCGACTTAGGCAAGTCCATGATTAAATGCCTTGTTATGCTTTGTTTAATAAATTCTTAATTCAAGGCTCTTACCTAAAGAACTAGCGAATTTTTCTAAGGTAGAAAGCTTTACATCTTCAGCATGATTTTCAATGCGTGAAATAGCTGACTTTTTTGTATTTAGCTGTAGAGCTAATTCTTCTTGTGTAATGCCTGCATCTTTTCTTGCTTCCTTTAGAAGCAAGCCAATTTTGAATGCTTGATAACCTTCATCAAAGTTAAGGGAGAAGTCATTATCTGTTTTTTTTCTTTTATCAATATAGTTATGTAAATCACTCATCATTGTTTCCTCTCTAGATATTCTTTCTTGCGCTTTTCAGCAAGAATAATTTCATTTTTTGGCGTTTTTTGAGTAAACCCATTTGTCAATATTACTAGCTGACCTTTATCTTGAAACCCAAGCAACCTAAAAATATTATTGCTTTGCTGGATTCTAATTTCCCAAATATCATCAGTGTTTTTTAATTTTTTATAATAGGTTGTTGGAACTGTTTCCAATTCCTCTACGACCTTCATTACCCAAACAACTTTTTGAACTTGCTTACTATCCAGACTATCCAAGAAATCTTCTATGGGCGAATCACCTGATATTGTTTTGTAGAATATGATTTCTCTCATAAGAGAATGTTAACTCGTGAGTGAACTTTAGTCAAATATGAATGCTTTTATTAGCATAACGCCGCAATAATGGGCTTGCGTTAATTGCACATTGCTTAAAGCTTGAGATGCCCGACTTACGCAAGTCCATAATTAATTGCCTTGTTAAGTTTTTATTTAATATTTGCCATTATTTGTGAAATAAATCTATACGCACTATTTTCAATTTTCACTATGAAGTTTTTGACACTACGGAAGTCTTTACCTAATAAATCTTCTGTTTTTAGCTCGAATACTTTAACTTCATCTCCGTAGCTTTTCTCTAAAATCGAATAATAATCTCCATTTTTTCTTTCATCAATTAAGTCGGATAAGGCAATATCATTATTATTACATCTGTTTCTAAGATAAATAGCATTTACTAAAACATGGGTTGAGGCTCCAATATCTTCGAACATACTTATAAGTGCTGTTGTTTGTGCCTGAGCTTTACCTCGTGTTATTTGCACATTTGTATAGAATTTTACCTGCTGACGGATAAAGTCTATTTCCATAGAGAAGTTCTTTTTCTTATCTTTGTTTAGCATAAAGTTAGTTGTAACTACTTTAGTTTTTTGAAGCATTTTTTCAATTTCTTCTGCTCTATTTCCCTTGGTGATTACCTCAACGTGAAAATCAGTTCTGTCTGTTAGCTGTAGGCTTATATCTTTTTCCTCTTGCTGTAGAGAGGAAACAATATTGTTTAAAAGCTCGGAATCAATTTTTTGATCAGTAGTGTGTGAATGTATTTTGTTTGCAGATTCCTTCCACTCTTTGCCCATATTCACATAGTTACTAACTTTTTTATGAGCATCAAGATACCTTCTTAATTCTTTAAGAATATAAACATGGTCTTCATCTTTGACCTGATTGTTTCTTACAAGTCTTGAGCCTGTTACTTTTATATATGTCCATGACCAATGACATAAATTAAAACTTCGTTTTTTTATTCTTATGGGAGATTCACACGGGTTCGTAACAAGTTGATTTGAGACTGTAATAATATCTTTAATCCCTTGGGGTTTTAATAATTGTATCTGTTCTGTACTCGATTTATAAAGTAATAATGCAATTTATTCATTGGATATTTTTAGATTTGACAACTTGTTTTGCGTCGCAGACATATAACGCCTTGCTAATGGGCTTGCGCTTTAAACTGCAAGCCATAAAACAAAAGCATACTCACCGAAGCTATAAAACACAAATAAGAAGCCCTGAGTAAGCAAGTCCGATGATTAAGCAATTTGTTAG
>JAMOMX010000134.1 GCA_027066935.1 Sulfurimonas sp.
TGTTGATGAGGCTAAAGAGAAATATAAAGATGAATATAACCTAGAGCATTTAAATGAAGCGATTTATGAGGGCGCTGTTCAAAGAGTTAGACCAAAACTTATGACAGTTTTTGCAATACTTGCGGGACTTGCACCAATTATGTATATAACTGGAGTTGGAAGTGAAGTGATGCAACGCATCGCTGCTCCAATGATTGGAGGGGTTGTTTCTTCTGCGATACTAAGTCTTGTTATAATTCCTATATTATTTGAAATATATTCAAAAAGACAATTAAAAAAAAAGGTTTAAAAGGTAAGTCTTCACTTGATGGAGGGATGAAATATGGCGCTGAAAAATGTGGAAGTTCGATGTAAAAGTGCAGCAGACCCCACTTGGGGTCTGCTGTGAAATTATTCTAAGACTCTTTATCTAAACGAGCTTTTTCTTGCTTATAAATCCAAAACATTGGAAGTATAATAATTGAGTGAAGAAAAATAGTTAGTGTTAAAGGACCTTGATTTAGCCAACCAAAAAAACTTGGGACTACATCTACGAATGGTTCAAACATAATAAACTCCTTATCTTACGTGTACTGGGTTTTTACCAGTAGTTAAAAAATCTTTGATTAACAATGCGAAACCTAAGAACATTACGCCACCCATAAATAATCTCCAATCCATAGCTTGTGCAAACCACATACCAGCTTGACCATCAAAGTAAGCTGCCCAAGTAGCACCCATTTGAGCACGAGAAACAATAACTTGAACATAACCAGCAATAGTAAGTGCAACAGTCATACCCATCATACCACCAACAAGTAAACTAACCGCCCAGATAGAAGCTTTAGTGTTTTTCATAACCTTAATTCCATTTGTACCTTGAATAGCTAGATACATCATACCTATAAGGATAGTCGCATAAGCACCAAAGAATGCTAAGTGACCGTGAGCTGATGTAAACTGTGTACCATGAGTATACAGGTTTATTTGTGGTAATGTATGGAAAAATCCCCATACCCCAGCGCCTAAAAAGTTACCAAATGCATTCATCCAAAACCATACAAAAGCAGGTTTATTATTGATTGTTGAATCAGTAATACCTTGAGCTTCTAACTTACCTTGTTGTTTACCCCAGTCATACATAACATGGATAAACATCGCAACGAGTGGTAATGGTTCAAGTGCTGAAAATAATGCCCCAATTTCCCACCAGTACTCAGGTGTACCGATCCAGAAATAATGATGACCCATACCAAGGATACCTGAACCAAATAGCATAGCTACTTCAATCCATAACCACATCTCAACAACTTGACGAGAAGCACCAATCATTCTGATTAAACCATATGCAGCAAGTGCACCAACAAAAACTTCCCAAGTAGCTTCAACCCATAGGTGAATTACCCACCACCACCAGTATTGATCAACTGAGATATTATCTGTAAAGAACATACCAGCTAAGTATAAACCAGCAAAAGCAATCATATCTGCCATAAGAACTGTAACAATACCGCTGTTCTTACCCTTCATTCCTGTAAACCATAAGTTTGCAACAAATCCAAGAGCAACTACAACAATACCAAAGTCAGCCCAACGAGGAGCTTCGATATACTCACGACCTTCATGGATAAACCAGATTGACATCTCAGTAGCAGGACCAACTTGAATAAATAGATATACTAAAATAACTATAACAATAGCTACTACAAATACCCAGTAAAGAAGTTTACCAATTTTAATACCAACAGTTTCAATTCCTGTTTCATCAGGTAATAACCAATAAACTGAACCAAACATTGCAAATACCATCCATACTATAAGAGCATTGATATGTAACATTCTAGCAACAGAAAAATCTAATATTTCAAACAAGAAGCCTGGCATTACATACTGAGTTGCAATAACCAAACCAAATAACAATTGTGCGCCAAATATGATAGCAGCAAAAGTAAAATACCAAGTTGCTAGTTGTTTTGATTCAGCACCAATACCTGTTAAGTGATTACTTGCCATGAACTGCTCCTTTCATTTTTCCAAAGTTTCTTGGAAAACCATTTGTGTCTATAGATGACATATGTTTAAGAAAAGCCACTATACCTTTAGCTTCTTCATATGTAATACCAAGATTTGGCATCATACGAGCATGAGTAGGATAAGTTGATGGATGCATTAAAAATTCAGCCATAGCTTGCTCTTTACTCCATGGAAGCAAATTGCCATTTTCATCACTCGGATTAGTCATAGCTTGCATTGGACCTTCTTTTTCCCATGCTGGATCTAACCAAGATTTAGTTAAATCTGGTGCATAATATGCTCCATTTCCAAGAAGTGTATGACAATTCATACAGTTTTTAGTTTGAGAACCTAATTTACCTAAGTGAAGTAAAGCACCAGCTTCCTCTTCGCTCCAGTCATCTCTTCCAAAAAATGTTTCTTTTTCTTGAAATAGAGACATCCCTTTACCATCATTTCCACCAATGATTGGCACCTCATGACCACGTTTAGTACTCATTTCATAAGTGATTTTATAGTTAATAACTGTGGGTCCTGGGACCCTTTTTGTTATACCATTCTTTAAATCAGCATCACTACCCATTGAAATTTGGCCAATTGAATCAAATGTTAACCAAATTAGTAATACTGCTGAAAAACCTGTAATCCAAGCAGCAGAACGCTGCCAGAAACGATTATCAGTCCATACGGATTTTTTAGCCACTATACCCTCCTAAATTTTTTTTGATGTTGATATATTTAATGTTCGTTTTCTTTATGAACTTTATCTTGCATGTAATATACAGCATGAGGAAGTAGTAACAATCCTAATCCTGCTACAACTAATGCTTTTGCTGTAAATTCGCCCACTAACATTAAACTTCCCATTAAATACAAACAATAAGCCGTTAGTATCCAAAAAAGATATGCAACTACCATAGCCCATCTCTTTAACATTCCAATTTTTACTGCTGTAAATATTCCAACATAGAACCCCCCAAAAACCATAACAAGAGCAGAAGATACAAAAATTGACATAAAATTATCTAGAGGAATATCTTGTCTCATATTTATCATCTCAACCATTTGTATCTCCAGTTATGTAGTTATGATTTTTGTTAGAATCAGATAAGATTATATCCCTATTCAAAATTAAATAAATTGATATAAATCAATAAGCTTATAAGTAATACAGTAAAGAAGAGAGAGAGATTGTAAAGATTACAGTAGTTATAATAATTACTCTTCTTTTTGTTGTTTCATCTATTTTATATTTTTTTTCTAAATAATCACCAAGTTTTAATCCTGGATAAACACTAAACAAAAGCATTGGAATTGTCATAGCTAAAATTATTACAATATCTAGTAGCATCAGTTTATTCTATCGTATTTTACGATCTCTCCATCAAGAGATTTTAAAAAGGCTTCCATGGCATCTAATTGCTCTTTTGACATATCTACACCAACTTGATATTTGCTCATAATTTTAATAGCCTCTCTTAATGTTTTTATAGCTCCATTATGATAGTATGGTGCTGTTTGTGAGATGTTTCTAAGTATGGGGACTCTAAATTTTTTTTCATTATTTTGACCTAAAAATTCGCCCTTGTTTTCAAAAGGAAATGGCTGATACATTTTAAAATTTAAACTAATACTTTTAAGTGATCTACCTTTTGTTTTTTCATTAAAAGTTGTTGTAAGATTTAAAAAACTATTGTAATCGCGAAGAGGAAATTTTTGAACTCTTTGACCACCAATAGTTGGACCATAATGACAACCTTTGCAACCCATATCAATAAAAAGGTTTAACCCTCTTTTTTCAAGAGCACTTAATGCATCTTCATCTCCCTCTAAAAAATCATCAAATTTTGAGCGTGTTACAAGTGTTTTTTCATATACAGCTATTGATTTTGTGATATTATCAAATGTGATAGAGTTGTCTCCAAATATATTTTTAAATTGTTTTTGATAATCTAAATTTTCTTTTACTCTATTTACAACTAATTTAGGGGTAGATGCCATCTCAAAATGAGCTTGTATTGGACCTTTTGCTTGTTCTCTTAGTGTAGTAACTCTTGCATTCCAAAAAAAATGTTTTGAATATGCTGTGTTTAAAACAGTTGGCGTATTTAGATGACTAGGATTTTTTAATTTTTTATACCCAATTGCAGTTGGGATAGAATCTTCTCCACCTTTTTTTAAATCATGGCAAGATGCACAAGAGATAGTTTTATCTTTTGATAAATTTTTATCAAAAAAAAGTTTTTTTCCTAAAATTATTTTTGGTATTGTTATTGGGTTATCTGGGTCATCAACTTGATTCTTTAATATTTGTAAATCTTTTGGAATAGGTGTTAGACCTTTATTTAATGCTTTTTGTCTAAGTGTATCTTGCGCAATAAGTGAAGAAAATACAAGGGAAATAATTACAAAATATTTTATATTCATAACGAACTAGATACCAAAAAAACTTTTTATGAATTCTCTTTCTTTTTTGTTTTGTATATATATTTTAACAGTAGAATTATCATCTTTTTTGATTACTACATCATTGTTTACGATACTGAGGTGTGTTTTAGCCCATTTTTTATCTAATTCATCTTTTCTGTGAAGGACTTCAGCAGCACTTGGTTTTTCTTTAAAATCATCTTTTGTACTTATTATAGATAATCCACCAACTCTCTTTTCTAGCTTAAATGGACTATGAGATTCTATGGCTTCATATATTCTTTTTTCTTTTCCCTCTGGCATTGCTCTTTGCATAGATATTACACCCATTGCTAAAAAAGCAAACATTAGGGAAAAAATAAATATTCTTTTTGTTACACTCATATTATTAACCAACTTTTTATATAATTATATCTAACGATATAGTAACATAATCCTAATTTTACCAACTTGACACATATCAACCACTATTAACACAAAATAGATTACAATCCTTATAAATTTAACAAAAATATTATTAGGAAATTTTATGGAACTTTTTTTTGAGTTAGAAATCGTATATATAGTTATTGGTATATTCATATTAAGTATTACATTTTTTGTAACTACTAGAAGTTTTATGCCAAAAGTTGCTTTTAAAAGAGGGATGATTGGTGTCTTAGTATTTGTTGTTGGTATGATCTCTTTTCATTACAACATGACTATCACTAGAATGGAAGGTGTTCAAGAGATATTTTTATCTGGAGAGACTGTAATATGTGAAAATAAAATGAAACGACATGTTTCTAGGTCTCAACTTATTGATAAAAGTATGGGATGGAGACTTGAAGACAATAAATTTAAAAATTATGATTATGAAAGAGATTTTCATACTTCAAGATGTATAGAATTTAATGGAATTGTGCCTAAATAAATGATAGCAATATTAAAACGCTACTCTTTAGCACTTATCTTTTTATTTTTTGTGTTTGCTTTGATGTTAGCCAGCACTATGGGTGTTATGAAATTTGGAGATAAGATGGTTCAAGAGATAGGTACTGAGATGAAACCCAGAGGGATACACATAAATAAAATGGATGAAGTAAATAGATGAGTTTGAGTATTATTTTAGTAGTAGGAGTTATTTTAAGTATAGCTTTTCATTTTATCGGTATATATGCAAATGCTAAAAAAACTGTGTGGATTGTGATTGTTATAATGTGGGCAGGTTCTATAAATATTGCAATGAGTGAGATAAAGCAAAAAGGCTATGATGATATAAAAAGTATGCAAGGGAAATATGTAGATACTGATAATCTAATAAAAAAAGCCGGTGAAGAGATTTCAGTGTATGAAATGATTCTTATAAAAAACTCATATATTAAAAATACACCAGAAAAAAGATCATTTTACTGATTTTTTTTCTGATTTAACATCCATTTCTGTTCCCTAAAACCACTGTCAGTATTTATATGACCAGCATCTTGTAAAACTTTCATATTTATATTTAAGTCCTTCTCTTTAAAAATAATTTTTTTGGTAGAGTAATTGGATAAAAACTTTGTACCTTTTTTATACTCTTTAAGTTTTCATCATTACAAAGATGAAACCAAATTATATTTGCAAGTGAATGATAAATCATAATATTTGGTAGTATATTTCATGTAATAGAACGCTATGCTCATAAACCTCTTGCAAATATTAAATGAAGAGATAGAATTAACACTCAAAAATATAATGATTGCTATTGGGCAAATAGAGGAGATTTGCGTAGGTATACTAAGTCTTGTTATAATTCCTGTATTATTTGAAGTATATTTAAAAATACAACTAAAAAAAGAGGTTTAATATGAAATATTTGTTAGCAATTGCTTTAGCTTTATTGATTAGTGGATGTGAAGTTAAAGATGTTAAAGAGGGTGAATCTTCACTTGAGAGTGGGATGAAATGTGGTGCTGGAAAATGTGGTGCTAATATGTTTGATGGAAATTCGGCACTAGAGAAAAAGAAAAAAAACATACTTACACAGATGCGTGATGATGACTCTAGAAAAAACTGTGTTATAAGCGCTAAAACTACAAAAGAAGCATATGATTGTGTTCGTGATAATGATAGTGGAAAATTAACTATTAAATGTGGTATGGATGATGTCTCAGGAGGGGCTGAACCTGCAATGAAATGTGGTCCTGGAAAATGTGGAGCTTCAATGTCACAAGAGCCTGAGGCAAAAGAACCTGCAATGAAATGTGGCTCTGGAAAGTGTGAGGGTTGAATGTAGAAAGCTAGTAAGCATTAAGAAAAACCTTAAATGAGGAAGTAAAAATCATCTTTCTTTTGAAAATTTGATACAATATTAAATAATTAACAAGAAATGGAAATAAAATATTGTCAAAGCAAAGCATTAAAAAAATTACAGTAACTCGACTTTTACAGGTGTTTATAGTTGCTTTGTTGATTATAGTTGCTATTATTGCTATTAGCTATAGAAGTTTTTTTCAGTTTGTTGTGGAAAATAAAGTTGAATCAGTTTCTCAAATTATAAAAGCTGGGCTTACTTCACATATGAAAGCCGGTATTATGGAAAAGCGAGAATATTTTTTAAAAGAGATATCTTCGGTACACGATATTCGCTCTATTGAAATTATTCGTGGAGACGCTGTTATAAAAGACTTTGGCGAATCTAACCTAACTGAAAATAAATTAACAAATTCTCTTAGAGCAATTTTAGCAAAAAAAGAGACATATATAAATTGGCGTGATAGAGAAAATTTAGTTGAGGCCATTGTTCCATACATAGCAAGTTCAACAGGTAGTTTTAACTGTATGTTGTGTCATGATGTTAATGATGGTGAAGTGCTTGGTGCTGTAAGTATTAGCATGGAAATTAGTAAGTATCAAAACATGGTACTTAAAAATGGTTACATGATTATTGGGGTGCTTCTTTTATTTGCTTTGGTAATAACCTTTAATATGTTTCATGTAATAGAGCGTTATATCCGTAAGCCTCTTGTAAGTATAATTAATGATGGTGAAAATGCTTATAGTAAACACCAAGATATTAATAGTGCAAAGTATGAGAGTAAAGAGTTTGAAGATGTTGTTAAAAATGTTAATAAGTTTAACAAAACTGTTATTGAACATGAAAGAAGTCTTGAGCAAAAAAACAAGGAGCTTCAGCAATTAAACAAAGAGATAGAATCAACTCTTAAAGATACAATGATTGTGGTTGGGCAGATAGAGGAACTTCGCGCAGGAGATACTAGCATGCATACACTACGAGTAGCAGCTATAAGTAAGTTAATTGCCAAGGATTACGGCTTAAGCAAGGAGCAGGTAAACCTTATAGAGACCGCATCACCGCTACACGATATAGGAAAAATTGGGATTACAGATGCTGTTTTAAATAAGCCATCAAAACTAACAGAGGTAGAGTATGCGTACATGAAAACACATGCTATCCTTGGGTATAAAATTTTAAATAATTCAAAACGCGAGGTTTTGCAAGTTGCAGCCTCCATCGCTCATGAGCATCATGAAAAGTATGATGGAACAGGATATCCACAAGGTTTAAAAGGGAAGGAAATATCAATATATGCTCGCATTGTAGCTATTGTTGATGTTTTAGACGCTCTTTTATCTAAGCGCGTTTACAAAGAAAAATGGGACTTAGTAGATATAATTATTTTTTTTAAAGACAAAAGAGGTAAGCATTTTGACCCAGAACTAGTAGATGTATTGTTGAAAAATATAGATTCTTATGTGGAGCTAATTGAAAAATTAACAAAAAAGTAATATTTTAAACAATATTTTTATGAATAATTGAAACTTTTAGATATGTCGTTTACTTTGAGCATATAAATAGGTTTCTTTTTGCTTTTATTTTTTTATCTTCACTTGGATTGGTTTCTTCGTAAACATATAATGCTACAAACAAAACAGCTGCAAAAATATGAGCTACAAGACCAAATAATGCCCAAAGAACATTTCTTTGATCCATTTTTTTTGCCAAAAAATACAACCAAATAGATACAACAATACTATGGATATGGTTTAGCAACAAAGCAGTAGCAAGTAATCCCCAACTTAGTAAAGGTGTTATTCCATTAATTTGTTTAACTTGTGCAGTTACAACTGTTCCTAAAAAATAGGTAATCATTATTGCTGGTATATACCAATATATTAATTTTTCAACTTCTTTTCGTAAGTTCATATTAGTCTCCTGTATTTTATTATCTTTTATCGTGATGCCTTAAAAGGGTTTCCCCTTACTGATATATCACCCTCTCTTGTAAAAATATAATATTTCATATCAGATCGAATATTATAAATTTTATTATTTTCTTCTACTATATTAAAAATATTTTTTAATATATTCAAAGATGGTTTTTTTGATGCACCTTCAATTTCAAAATAGCTTTTTAAAGTAAAATTTGCTTCACAACTATTTGAAAATTTGTACTCCAAATTATTAAATTTAATACTATCTACAGTATCGCTGATTTCTGATACTTTGTTGATATCTATAGATTTTATATCATACTTAAAATTAAATTTATTGACCTTATTCATTCCTTCCATGTATTTATCTATAGATAATTTTATTGTATTTTTTAATATATCTTTTGAAATCACATCATTACATGATCTTTTTAAAAAGGATTGTTTTGTTAAGTTGTCAATACTTAAATTGTTTGATTCTTCTTCAAAAAGCAAAATTTTATCTATATAAACTTGACACCCCTCGTTAAAATTACAATATGGTTGTAAGAAAAGTGTATAGGGTTTATTGTTTTTATGAATTGTTGCTTTTATATTATAAAGTTTATCTTTTTCTGAATAAGGTTCCCAGTCAATATTTTTTATATTTTCATAATCATTAAAAACTGGTGTTTTTAGTGCTTCAACAATTAATTTTTTTGAAAATTCTTTATCTATACTTGCTAATGTAAATTTTGGTTGATATAAATTAAATGGAATAATTATTATCATTGAGATACAAAAGTAGATAATGTTAGCCATTATTCCTTTAAAGTTAAATTTTTTAAAGATTAGAGGCCTAAACCCTACAGATATTGCAATAAGAACATAAGACAAATATTGTAAGTTGATTTCATACATAAAATTCCTTTTTTAAGATAACATTGGCGTGGTGATTAATTCGCTACGATTTATTAGCTTTTATTAATGTTCTTTTTCATATTTTTTATACGTTGTGTTATTAAGGTTTTCTAAACATTGGTCAATCTCACTAGATGGCTGATTCTGACAGTTTCGTTTTGCCTCATATTGTATACCATCATACCAAGCCTTAGTTGTACACCCAGTAAAAAGACTTATTAGAAAAGTAAGTAAGATTAATAATATAATTTTTTTTGTTTTCAATTTAAGATACTCCTAGTTTTAATGTTGCTTTTATATTTTGTAATCTTATTTTAATTGTACAATTTTTTCGGATACTTTTTTTCCGGCGGAATCAATTTTCATAAAAAAAGAACTATATGAATTATAGCTAGAATAGAAGCCAGTCAGTATAAATTCATTTGAATTGATTTGATTAACAGTCTGTATGGTGAAATGTTTTTGTAAAGGAGCAGGGATATTTAAAGCAATCTTACCAGAATAGGTTATTTTAATAATCCATGCTTTGGCATAATCAGGATAGATTCCATTACTATGTCCTGCAATAATATATCCATCCTTATGATTATCAGCGATAGCATAAGCTCTATCTGCTGTTTTTGGCGTGTCTAAGAAAACCTCCCATACTTTTTCGCCAAAGGCATCTATTTTAAAAATCCAAGCTTTATCTTGAGTTTCTCCAATTATGATAAATCCATCATCTTTCGTTTTCTCAATATTACGTCCTTTTGCAAACCTGCCATTTGTAGAATAGTGTTTTGTCCATAGTTTTTTCCCTTTTTTAGTCACCTTTGAAACCATCAATTGATAGTTCCCATAGCTTTTATCGGGATTATCCCAAACAAAATCATGCCCTACAACTATATAATTATCATTATAGGTTGCAACCATCGCTTCTGAATAAGACTTAGTTGTTCCTACTATTGTTTTCCACAAAGTTTTTCCTGTCTCATCAACTAACATGGCTACTGCTTGATGAATAGAATGTTTAGTAATATCTTGTTCGTATCCAACAGCAATATATTTATTATTATTCACTTTATACATTTTTGTTATCTGAAAGAGATTGATATTTTTTAGAGTATGTATATTTTTGGATACTCCATCATTGCTAATATGTTTAACAGTACAATGAGTTTCTATTTTATTAGTATTTTTACTTGCCATACGACTTAATGGTGCATCTCTTTCATAAAGTAAATAGTTATCTTGATCAATAGTTTGTATGTTTAAGGGCATTACAGTTTTTTCAGATAATTTCTTAGACAGTAATAACATTACATCTTCTAGGGACATATTGTTTTCATGATTTTTAGAAGAAATTTTTGAGAGTAATTGTTTTAGTTCTTGTGGCATCTTAGGTTCAGCAGCATAACAATTAATGAATGATATTTGAAGAGCAATCAAAAGTAACACTATTTTATAAAGCATTTTTATTCCTTGTTATAAAGTTTGTATTTTGTTATACACTAATCACAGCTATATCTAAAGCTATCATCTAAATTTAATGGCAGAACAAGAGTTTTAAATTTTAAATTAACAGTGTCACTGCACATATTATCTCGTTCACCATTATTGTTATTTACATATTCCTCAGCATATTCTGCATTTAAAACAAGTTTGTTTGCATCTATAAATGGTTGCATTTTTTCACATTCATTATAAAAATGACACTGCTCGTTTACAGCAAAATCATAAAATGGCTCAAGAGTAACAATCTGGTCTAAATCATTTTTCAGACCAACACTAAGTCCTCTTTTTCGTGCTTCATTAGCTATAAATTTATTGTAAGCTAGTTGGTCATCTGCACTCAGACTAAAACCAGTATTATTTGTATATCCATCCATATTATCAGGTTCAACCCCATCGCAACCTTTAGATTTAGCTAAATCTAGTCTATCAGTCATAATAGGACTAAGAAGCTCGATTTTGCTGATATCAAGCCATCTTTCACCTTCCCATCCATCTAAATCATTACCTAATACAGTAGCTGGAAAATCATTTTCATCATCTCTCCAATCTTCATAACTACCTGCACTAAAATAACAAATCACTTTTTTAGCATCATTTTGAAGTGATTGGATTAATGTAGTATTTGATTCAAATAGATCTATATCATAAAGCTCTACATCATAAGAAGTGTTAATATTGCCAGTTAATTGCCATTGCCAAGAGGTATTGGTGTCTGGTTTATACCAATCAACCCAATTTATATTTGTAGTAGTTACTATATCTTTCCAAGGTCCATCAGGTACATCTTCTTCATCTACAAATTGCCAATCAACATTATCAACATCACTTAAACTCAGATAATCTCTAACAGCAGGTGATACATCAAGCCCTGCATTATTATTTATGTCATTTTGAGGTTGTGCATTGCCAAATACATAATCTTTATCATCCTCACCAAATGGTCCAACATCTTCCCATTGAGCATAGGCAGTAGAACTTCCCTTTATAATCTTAATCCATCTATTTTTACATATTGACTCATTTTTATTATCACTTGGTATTGCCCATGGAATATATGATGTAACATCTATTTTTTTATCTCCATTATGATCAAAATCATTATATGGCAGTGCAAAATAAAATGGATTTTCATTTGGTATAAAATCTGCTGGATAGTATCCATTTCTAGCATCTGGAGTATCAACTCCACCATAATTTAGCATCCACATATCATCCCAAGCACTTGCGAGATTTGGGATATTTCCATTTTCACTAGAACCATTTTCTCCTGTCCAAAAAGTTGTAGTTGATATGTTTTTATGCAATAAGTATAAATTATTATCTATATTATTATTTGAACTTGATGAAGTACTCTCACAACCTATTAAGAACATTGTTATGAGTATAAAAATAATTGTTTTGATGTATGCTCCTGTGTAGCGATTGACTAAAACGACACTTTAGTGTTCGTTGCTAGGTTTGCTATAGCTCTAATATATAAATCATCTTTTGGTAAAGATATAACCTTTTTAATAATATCTTTTTTACCCTTTAAGAAGTCTAATGAGTGGTATGAAAAGCATAAAGATTTTTTAGCAGAAAAAAACATAAATTCTGATACTATGATGATTATCTAGTTAGTTATAAGAAAAAATGGTTATTCAGATCCTCATATTTTTCATTAAACCGAAATTTTAGAAAAATTAAGCCCTATTGAATATTTAGAAAAGTATCATGTAGAAATGGATTGTTCCCCCTTAAACTAATTTTGTTTAAGGAGAAGCATGTAGAATCTTCAATAGCTCCAAGGCTATTACCAATAAATAAGGAAAAAATATGAATAAAAAGAATGAATTTCCAACATTTCCAGCAGGATGCGAATCACTACTTTGCAAACACTTGACTAAAGAAATTTTTGAAGAACTTAAAGATAAAAAAACGCAAAATGGTTTTGCTTTAGAAGATGCTATACATTCAGGTGTGGTTAATCCAGACAGTGGCATAGGTGTTTACGCTGGTGATTTAGAGTCTTATACTCTTTTTTCGAAACTTTTTGATCCAATAATTCAAGAATATCATGGTTTTTCTCCTGAAGATAAACACAAGAGTAATCTTAACCCTAATGATTTAGACGCTCCAAATTTAGATCCTAAGGGAGAGTACATCGTTTCTACTCGCATTAGAGTTGGACGCAATGTAGCAGATTTGCCTTTAGGACCGGCAATAACGAAAGAACAGAGAAATGAGATAGAAAAAAATGTTTCTCAATCACTTCAAGCTATGTCAGGAAATCTTGCAGGACGGTACTATCCACTCAAAGGGATGAATGATGATATAAAAGCAGCGCTTATTGCTGATCATTTTTTATTTAAAACAGGAGATAGATTTCTTGAAGCGGCTGGATTAAATCGTAATTGGCCAGAGGGAAGAGGCATATACCATAATGATGAAAAAACATTTTTAGTTTGGATTAATGAAGAGGATCAACTTCGTATAATTTCTATGCAAATGGGAGGAAATATTTTAGAAGTATTTACAAGACTCTCTTCTGCCATTCAAGAGATAGAAAAAAAAGTTGCTTTTTCTTATAGCGAACACTTGGGTTACATCACAAGTTGCCCAACAAACCTTGGTACTGCTATGCGTGCTAGCGTACATATTAAACTTCCAAAACTTGCACAAGATATGACGGCTTTTAAAGCTATTACAGATAAACACTTTCTTCAAATTCGTGGTATTCATGGAGAACACTCAGAGAGTGAAGGTGGCGTTTACGATATAAGTAACAAAAGAAGATTGGGCGTTACAGAAGTTGAGTGCGTGCAAGATATGGTAAATGGAGTTAAAGAGTTAATAGCTAAAGAGAAGTTACTATAGGTATTGGAGTTTATACTCTCTTATAAGTCTTAGCAGTAAGAGCAATAAGGCTTATTCTTATAGATTTTAAACTGGATGGTGTAAAAGTTCAAAATGTGGAGGAATAAATCCTGATTTTTGTTAGCTGATTTTCTTTTTAAGCTCTAGTTTTTTATCTTCATCAATATCATTCCAGTGCTTATCACACAATGCTCCTTCAAATGAGTATAGGTAGTAACAAACAGGAAGAGTCTCATTTGGATAAATCTCTTTTATCATTATGTGTGCCTCTACTGCTCCAAAAGACCTTAATTCATTCTCAGAAAAAATACCTACTTCATTTAATCGTTT
>JAMOMX010000135.1 GCA_027066935.1 Sulfurimonas sp.
GAGGTTGAACCAGCTCGTCAAAAGGCACTAGAAAACGGCATAAAACCTGAAAATATTTTTATTCTTGATGTTCAAGAAGAGTTTGTAAAAGATTATGTTTTCCCTATGTTTAGAGCAAATGCCATTTATGAGGGTGAATACCTTCTTGGAACTTCAATTGCAAGACCACTTATTGCAAAAAAACAGATTGAAATTGCAAAAAAAATGGGAGCTGATGCAGTATCTCATGGCGCTACTGGAAAAGGCAATGATCAAGTCAGGTTTGAACTTGGTTACCTAGGTCTTAATCCTGATATTACAGTTATTGCTCCTTGGCGTGAGTGGGATTTAAACTCTAGAGAAAAACTTTTAACTTATGCGCGCGAACATGGAATAAACATCGACCAAAAACATGTAGATTCTGACGGCAATCCAACTCTAAGCCCTTACTCAATGGATGCAAACTTACTCCATATATCTTATGAAGGGCTTCATTTAGAAAATCCAATGAATGAACCAGAAGAATCAATGTGGCTTTGGTCAAACTCTCCAGAGAATGCTCCTGATGAAAAAGAGTACATCACAATTGGATATAAAAATGGTGACCCTATCTCTATTAATGGTGAGAATATGTCTCCAGCTACAATACTTAGAACACTTAATACCTATGGAAACAAACACGGAATTGGTCGAATTGATATAGTTGAAAATCGCTTTGTAGGTATGAAAGCAAGAGGTTGTTATGAGACTCCAGGTGGAACTATTATGCTAAAAGCTCATCGTGCAATTGAGTCTATCTGTTTAGATAGAGAAGAAGCTCATATGAAAGATGGAATGATTGCTAAATATGCAGAACTTATCTATAACGGTTTTTGGTTTTCTCCAGAACGTGAGATGATGCAAGCAGCAATAGACACAACTCAAAAATATGTTCAAGGAAATGTAAAACTAAAACTTTACAAAGGAAATGTAGAAGTTGTTGGTCGTGAATCTGATATGTCCCTTTATTCAGAAGAGCACTCAACATTTGAAGAGGATGAAGTATATAATCAAAAAGATGCCGAGGGATTTATTAGACTTAACGCATTAAGAAGAATTATTGCTGGTAAGAAAAGACAAGGATTATAAGATGATAAAAATTGATATGAATTCACCTGAATTTCAAGCTAGAATGGAAAAAACCATCAAGTTTACAGATAAAGTTTGTGAATCACGTGGATGGGTATATAACCCTCAAGTTGAAGTGAATGAGGGTGTACAGATGGGTCTTGCTCGTAACAAGATGATGTACAATAAACTATTTTGTCCATGTTTTATGGTTGAAGAAGTTGATGGAAAACCACAAAGTGTTGACAATAGAATTTGCCCTTGTAAACCAGCTATTGAAAAAGAGATTCCTGATAGTGGAGCTTGTCATTGTGGAATTTTTTGTACCCCTGAATTTGCAGAAGCAAAACGTATTGAGCTTGGTATGGAGGAAGTTGTTCGTACCCACTCTCGTGGTTTAACTAAAGAGGAGTGTGAAAAGCTTGTTACTCAAAAAGAATTAGATAGTGACGAGTTACAAGCACTTTTAGAAGCAAGAGAATTAGGAATGATCAATTTTACTTTAGTTGATGTTCGTGAAGATATGGAATGGAAAATAGGTCATATTAAAGGTGCAGATAAACTAATCCCAACAAGCTCATTTTACCCATCTTTAGAAGAATCAAAACTTGATAAAGATGAAAACATCATTTTATACTGTCATGTAGGTAGCAGAAGTGCGCATGTTGTTAGAATTCTTAAAGATATGGAATATTCTAATATAGGAAATTTAACTCATGGTATTGCTTCTTATCGTGGCGAGATAATAAAATAAAAAATTAGGAAATTATTGTGAAAGTATTATTAATTAAAGATGTAAAAAGTCTTGGTAAAAAAGGTGAAGTTAAAGAGGTTAAAGATGGTTATGGAAAAAATTTTCTTATAGGAAAAGGATATGCTAGACATGCAACTCCAGAAATTTTAGCCCAACATGCACAAGATGAGTTGATAGTTGCACAAAATCTTGAAAAAGAGGTTAATAAACTTAAAGAGATAGCTAAAGAGTTAGATAAAGTTGAGATAATTATAACTAAAAAATTAGGTCAAAATGGTCACCTTTTTGGTTCAGTTACAAAAGATGAAATTGCAACAGCATTAAAAGAGCAACATGGAATTGAGATTGATAAAAAACATATTAATGAAAAATCAGCAATTAAAACAATTGGTGAACATGATTTAGATTTTAAACTAGGTCATGGTCTTCATGCTACACTTCATGTAGATGTTCAAGGTGAATAATGGATAATTTCACCTCGAAAACAAATATGCAACTTGATGCTACTACAATTCTTGCATACAAGGGTAAAAATAAAGCCGTAATTGGTGGAGATGGTCAAGTTACATTTGGGGATAGTGTACTAAAAGGTAATGCTACTAAAATTCGTACACTAAACAAAGGCAAAATTCTTGCAGGTTTTGCTGGAAGTACTGCTGATGCTTTTAACCTTTTTGATATGTTTGAAGATTTTTTAGAAGATAAAAAAGGTGATATTTTAAAATCTGTTATTGAATTTTCCAAAGCTTGGAGAAAAGACAAAGTTCTTCGTCGTTTAGAAGCTATGATGATAGTTTTAAATACTGAGCATATTTTTATTCTTACTGGAAATGGTGATGTAGTTGAACCTGAAGATGGGGAGATAGCCGCTATTGGAAGTGGTGGAAACTACGCTATTTCAGCTGCACGTGCATTAAAAAAACATGCATTGCTTGATGAAGAAGAGCTTGTAAAAGAAAGTCTATCTGTAGCTGCCGATCTGTGTATTTACACAAACCATAATATAAAAACTCTTACACTAGAGGGAAAGAAATAATGAATTTAACTCCAAAAGAGATAGTAAAATATCTAGACAAATATGTAATCTCACAAAAAGATGCTAAAAAAACAATAGCCCTAGCACTTAGAACTCGTTATAGAAGAATGCAACTAAATGAAGAGCTACAAAATGAGATAACACCTAAAAATATTTTAATGATTGGCTCAACTGGTGTTGGAAAAACTGAGATTTCACGTCGCTTAGCTAAAATGATGAAAGTTCCATTTGTTAAAGTTGAAGCATCAAAATATACAGAGGTTGGATTTGTTGGTCGTGATGTAGAGTCGATGATTAGGGATTTAGTTATCAACTCTGTTTCAATTGTAAAAGCTGAAAAAGAGGAAGAAAATAAAGAAAAAATTGAAAATTATATTTTAAATAAAATAGTTGAAAAACTTCTTCCTCCACTTCCTAATGGTGCGAGTGAATCTAAAAAAGATGATTATCAAAGATTACTTGAAGCGATGGAGAAGCGTGTTGATTCTGGAGAGATGGATGATAAAATCATAGAGATTGAGATAGATTCAAATCTTCAAGTAGAGTTCGCAGATTCAAATCTTCCACCAGAGATGTTAAAAGTTCAAGAAAGTTTTACAAAAGTTTTTTCACAAATGAACAAAGAAGAAAAGAAAAAAGAGATAACTGTAAAAGATGCAAAAATCATGCTAAAAGCTGAAGCAAGTGCCAAGTTAATTGATTCTAACAGCATAAATGCAGAAGCTCTTAGACGTGCTGAAAATGGTGGAATTATCTTTTTAGATGAGATTGATAAAATTGCTTTAAGTGAAAAAAGCCAAGGGAGAAATGACCCAAGTAAAGAGGGTGTTCAGCGTGATTTACTTCCTATAGTTGAGGGAAGTAGTGTTACAACAAAATATGGTGTGATAAATACTGATCATATATTGTTTATTGCAGCTGGTGCATTTCATGTTAGTAAACCAAGTGATTTAATTCCTGAATTACAAGGTCGTTTCCCACTTCGTGTTGAACTTGAAAGTTTAACAGAAGATTCTCTTTATCAAATTTTAACACAGACTAAAAACTCACTTTTAAAACAATATGAAGCATTATTAGGTGTAGAGGGTATGAAACTCTCTTTTGAGGATGAAGCAGTAAAAGCAATAGCTTCACTGGCTTTTAGAGCTAATGAAATAACTCAAGATATTGGTGCTAGAAGATTGCATACTGTACTAGAACGTGTACTTGAAGAGATAAGTTTTATCGCTGATGAATACAAAGATGATGAGTTTATAGTAACTGCCAAATTAGTGCACGATAAACTAGACATTGTGGTTGAAGATAATGATTTATCTCGATATATATTATAATACTAACGCCAAAGGAAGTAATTCCTTTGGCTTCGTTAACACTGAGTTTTCTTCAGCAGAAAGCTCTCGCCACTAGTGGCTCTTAAGTAAGGAAGAATTTATGACAAAAGCTGGTTTTGTATCTTTAATAGGTCGTCCTAATGCGGGAAAGAGTACTTTGATGAACTCACTTTTGGGTGAGACTATTGCTATGGTTAGCCAAAAAGCAAATGCTACTCGTAAACGCTCAAACGCAATTGTAATGTATGAAGATACACAAATCATCTTTGTTGATACTCCAGGTATCCATGAAAGAGAAAAAGTTTTAAATCAATATATGCTTGATGAAGCACTAAAGGCTATGGGTGACTGTGACCTTATCATATATTTAGCACCTGTAACAGATACGATTGAACATTATCAAAAATTTTTAAAATTAAATAAAAAAAATGTTAAACATATTATAGTTTTGAGTAAAATTGACCAAGTTGATCAAGCTAAATTATTTAAACGAATAGCTCAATACAATCAATTTGGTGATAAATTTGAAGCTTTAATACCAGTAGCTATCCCTAAAAAGGTAGGACATGAGGATCTATTAAAGCTAATTAGCAAAAATTTACCAGAATCTCCTTTTCTTTATGATCCTGATGATTTAACAAGTGAACTTGTACGTGATATCTATGCTGGATTTATTCGTGAGGGAATTTTTGATAATATTAGTGATGAAATACCTTATGAAAGTGATGTAATAATTGATTCTATAGAGGAAGATGAAAAGCATGTAGATAAGATATATGCCTCTATAATAGTTGAAAAAGAGAGTCAAAAAGGTATTATAATTGGTAAAGGTGGTGAGGCTATAAAAAGAATCGGTATCTATTCAAGAGAAAAAATTGAAATTTTGAGTCAAAAAAAAGTTTTTCTAAATCTTCAAGTTATAGTAAAAAAAGGGTGGACTAAAGACAAAGCATTTTTACAAGAGATAGGATATACATCATGAAATTATTAATTATACTTTTGTTAGGTTTGTCATCTCTTGGTGCAAATAGTATTTTAGATAACTACAGACAACATGGTATTAACAATATAGAAAAACAACTTGATTTAGAGCTAACAAGCCCTTTGTATTGGGAAAAAAAATTACAAAACAAAGATACAACCTTTGGTTATATTGAATCCTATCCATCTATATTGACGTGTGATAAAAACAGTTCTACCCTTTCATTATATAAACTAGATGAAAACTCTACATATAAACTAAAAAGAGAGTATAGTGCCTTCACTGGAAAAAGATCTGGCGATAAAAAAGTTGAGGGGGATCTTAAGACACCACTTGGAATCTATCTTATAGAGGAAAGATTAGATAAAAGCACTAAACTCGATCCATTCTATGGTCCATTAGCTTTCGTAACTTCCTACCCAAATATATATGATAAAGTACAAGGTAAAACTGGAAGTGGCATATGGTTACACGGATTACCTATCAAAAGGGAGCGTGATGACTTTACAAGAGGATGCATAGCTATAAACAATACAAACATTGAATGTTTAGATGAAAATATTGATATCGATAAAACCATTTTAATAATCAACCAAAATAAGCATGCTCAAATAACAAAAGAGAAATTAAACTTATTGTTAACACAACTATTTGAGTGGAGATATTCTTGGCTTTATAACGATATACAAAATTATCTTTCCTTTTATGCAGATGACTTCATTAGGTATGATAGAATGAAAATTAAACAATTTTCAAAATATATAACTCAAACATTTGAAAAAAATGAAAAAAAAATCATTTTATTTAATAATATAAATATAATTCCATACCCAAATACTCAAGATATATACCAAATAACCTTTAAAGAGTATTATAAATCAAATACTATTGAAGATAATAAAGATAAAACATTGCTAGTAAAAATAGATAAATTTAATAATTTAAAAATATTTATTGAAAATATAGATTTAAAAAATTATAATAAATAAATAAAAGAATAAGTCCATAAGGATAATAAATGACTCATTCAACAATATTAGTGCAAAACTATTAGTAAAAAGCAAAACTTTATTAAATTTAAGCTATTATAAAAAAAAAATTAAGCTACTTTCCGTTACAATTAAAAAATAAAGGGTTAAAAAAAATTATATATATACTTTAGAGGTGCAATAAATATGAAAGAATATTGCTCACAAAAATCATAGTTATAAAATTAGTCTAAAAAAAGTTTAATAAAACTTAAGAAATTTTTATAACTGTCGATTTTGAGGTTGTCGCTAAAGAATCCACATAGTAAATATGCTTGGTTCTAAAATGAAAACTTAAAAGTAATATAGATGTTTCTTAACAGTTATATGAACAAAAAATAATAAATTTTGAACCATTCAATTGGTTCATTCTAAATAGGATTTTACTTTATGGGTGAAAATACTCAGCAATCTTTTTCAAGTGTTTTATCGGTTAATACCTATAATGACACTTTCGTAAATGGTGTTTCTAGTTTTTTAAAATATGATACAGATGTAAATTTTGATAAAGAGCAGTACTCTATTGCATATCTCAATACAAAAGATTTCATCAATGCTCAAATTTCGATTAGTAAAAATGTTCCAGAAGAAGATTTATACGATGCCGTCAGTACTAAAGCATACGATGAATTAGCACTAGATCAAGCAATAGCATATAAAATTCAATATATAGAATTATTTAGTACTATTGATGGTGAAAATAGATTCTTTAATGTTTTTATTGTAGACAGCGCTACCATTACTGAAAGATTTGAAAGCACTGTATCTAAAATTAAATATATTGATACAATAATACCCTCCCCTCTTTTAATTAAATCTATATACTCAAAAGGTTTAATAACCAGCAATGGCACACATGCTTTTATATACTTTCAAGCAAATAATGCTTTTATCTCAATATACAATGATAAAGAGTATATTTTTAGCAAAACTCTAGATTACTCATTTATACAATTGCATGAAAAATTCTGTGAACTATATGGCGAAAAAATTCCATATGATGAATTTATAAATTTTTTACAAAAAGAAGACTTAAAAACATCAGATAGCCCTTATAAAGAATTTGTTATAAAGCTATATAAAGATATATTTGCAAATATAAGTGATATTGTTACTTATGTAAAAAGAGCTTATGATCTTAAAGCTATTGAGCATATTTATGCTGGCGCACAAATAGATATGGCTACAAAACTAGACGAAATTTCTGAATTTGAGCTGCGTATTCCAAGTAGCTGTTTTGAATTTGATTATGGTTTTGAATCAGCTGATGATGAATATATTGATCAAATTCACTCACTTATGCATCTATATACTATTCTTCCTGATGAAGAGAGATATCTTTGTAACTTTACTACATTTGAAAGACCTCCAAAGTTCACGCAAAGAGATAGCGGTAAACTGATACTAGTTGCTGCAGCAGCACTTATTTTGGGTTTTGCGTACCCTGTATCTTACTGGATAGCTACTTATGCTCAGTCGTTACAAATAAAATCTTTAAACAATGAATATATCGTATTGCATAACGATAGAATAACAAGACAAGCTATCATTAAAAATCGTAATGCTGATAAAGATAAATACACTATGTTGTTAGAACAAGAAGATGATGAATTTAATTCTAAACGTAAAACTTTAGTAAAAATTCATGACGTAAAAGTAAATTATATTATGAAAGCAAAAATATTAACTACTCTTACAAAAAACTTAAATAAATATAGGGTAAGACTTGAATCACTATCTTTTAATGATATAGATGAAAAAAAGATATTTGAATTAAATTTGGTATCCTATAAAGATATAAACATAACTAAGCTTGTTAAATATTTAACAAGCATACATGAAGGAAAGATAAATTTTTCATTAGAAAAGATAGCTTATGATAAAGAAAACAAGAAATACTTTAGTACATTAAAGGCGGAGATATTATGAGCATTAGTATTAACATAGAAAACTATCTACACAGAATTGACTCTGAGTTAAAGAAAAAGAGCAAAAAAGATGTTAAATTAACATATGTTATGGTCGCTGGCGTAATTTTTGCTTTTGCTTATCTTTTTTGGGATAGTTCAATTAGTGAATTTGAAGCTTCAAAAGAACAGATATCTTCACTTCAAGAAAAGATAAAAAACGATAAGATGTACTTACAAGCAAATCCAGAAACTATAATTGCTACTCTTGATAACGAAATTGAAAAAATTAAAATAAAATTGATTGATAAAAAAGATCAAAATTCCTATATAAAAAGTAAAATAGAGACCATATCATCTCTTATTTATGATGAAAAAAGATGGGGTAAATATATCAATTCAATTGCAAAAGATGCTCTTAGGCATAACATTAAAATTTTAGAGCTTAAGAATGAGTATGTTTCCTCTTCTGATTCTGAATCATTTGGGCATATGCTTAATCTAGAGATAAGCTTATCTGGTAGCTATAAAAATACACTTAGATTTATAAATGCTTTAGAACAAAGTGATCTAGTTGTCGATATAAGTAATTTAGAAATAAAGGCACAAGAAAGATTAAATACTAATCTTAAAATTTCTGTATGGGGGATAACATATTAATGAAAAAGTTAACATTATCTTTAGTACTTCTTGTAAGTTTATCCTCTGCTAATGACTTGGCTTGGGTTAATGAACAAATAGATGCTATTAAACCACCAAGAGATGGGGAGCGAAATTCAAACATCAATAAAATAAACAGCCCTTTTATTTTTTTAGAAAAAAATGGATATATTGTAAAAATTGATGATAGCAGTGAAGTTAGTGACACAAATTCTTCAGCTAAATCTAATGACTCATCAATTAAGCCAGTTTTTAGCGATTTGTCATTTAGATTAAGTATGATTATGAATAATTCTGCTCTTATAAACGGTAAATGGTATAAAGTTGATGATTTAGTAAATAAATATAAAATTACTAAAATATCTAAATCAGCAGTAACTTTAAAACAAAATGCAATAACAAAAGTTATTTCAACAGCTACAAAAAATGATAGCTTAAAATTTAAAAGATAGGTAGGTAACATGAAATCGTTGAAAAAATATATATTTGGAATAGGCTTAACTTTAGTATTGTCTCTCCAAGCAAATGCGGACTGTTCATACGAACTTTTTAGTGTAAGTTCAGCAAAAGGAACTAAAATAATAGACTTTATTGATCAACTAAGTGATCAATGTGAATTTAGTTTAATAGTAACAGATTCAAATGCTCAAAAATTTCTTGATACAGAGCTGAATAAAACCCACCTTAAAAATTTAACTATTAATGAAGTTCTAGATATTGTTTTAAAAGAGAACAACTTATCTTACACATTAGAAAACAATCTACTAAAAATCTCATATCTAACTACTAAAATATTCAATATTGACTATATATTATCTCAAAGAAAAGCTTCAGGAAGTACTGATATTACCCTAAGCTCATCTTCTAGTAATCAAAATCAATCGAGAGGTGGTGCTGGTGGAGGACAAAGTGCTGGTGGAAAAACTACTGCTGGTAAAAGTGGTAGTGGAGGAAGTGGGTCAAATGCTCAATCTGGTATCAAAATAGAGAGTAATGATGAAGTTTTATTTTGGGAGGGATTAGATTTAGAGCTTAGTAAAGTATTAAATCGTCCAGAAGATGTTTATTTGGCTGATTTACCAATTATAAATAAGAATGCTGGTTTAATTACAGTTACAGCTACCAATAGACAGATAACTAGACTTGAGGATTATCTAGATAGACTTCAAAAAAAAGTACACCTTCAAGTTTTAATTGATGTACAACTACTTTCAGTTACTATGTCAGAGGGTAAATCAACTGGTGTAGATTGGCAACAACTTTACTCCCTTCAAAATATTGATATTGGTATAAATAGTCTACGCTATAAAAATGTTTCTGAATATGAGACTGAAGACTCAACAATTACAGAAGCTGTTTATGGTGGTTTTAAAGATGTAGCTAACTTAGTTAATATAAAAATTAATGGCTCTTTAAATGAAGTTATTAAATTTTTAAAAACTCAAGGTGATGTAACTTCAATCTCTAATCCAAAAATTTTAACCTTAAATAATCAGCCAGCGTTAATTACAGTTGGTACAGAGTTCTTTTATAAAATAAAATCATCTACTAATCAGCAAGGTTCTGGTGGTGGTGTTGCTGCTACTACTCAAAACGAATCTGTTAAATCTGTATTTGCCGGTGTGCTGTTAAGTATTACCCCAGAGATATCTAATAATAATTCAATTACTCTAAAAATAAATCCATCATTATCTGAAACTACAGAAGAGTTAGCTGTATCATCAGCTAATAGAGTTATGCCTCCAGATTTAAACCGTCGTCAACTATCTTCTGTTGTAACAATTAGAGATGGAAATAGAATAATATTAGGTGGTTTAATCAGCACTAAAAATGTTAACAATTCAAGTCAAGTCCCTATTTTAGGTAGTATTCCTGTATTGAGCTATCTATTTAAGTATGAATCAACTGCTAAACAAGTTCAAGAGCTAGTTATTGTAATTGAGACACATATTATTAAAAGTGACAACAATAAATTATCTCTATCAGATTTAGGGTATTCTGGAATTAGTAATGATATAATTACTCTCAAAAAAGACTCAACCTCTAAAAAAGTAAAAAATGAAATCTAGCATCTTTAGTAATTCGAAAGATGTTTTTTTAGATACAGTAGATGCTAAAGATTATGTTCAGTTAGATCGTATATCTACAATCTACCAATCATTAAAAGGTTCTGTGAAGAAACCTCTTAAGATGATTTTGCTATATGGCAAACCAGGAACTGGTAAAAGCATGTTTTTATCTAAACTATATCAAGATTTATCTAAAACTCAAAAGATATTATATTATATAACCCCAATTTTAGATGAGGGTGAGTTTTATAAATCAATCGCTCAGGATCTATACAATATAGATGAAGATAACGAATTAAATTTCACACAGATGATAAAAATACTAAAAAATAAAAGTTTTGATGAGACTCCACTTGTGTTATTAGATGAGGCTCAACTTTATTCAGATAATTTAATGGAAAAAATTAGACTATTATCAGATACTAGAAAAGTTAAATTTGTTATAGCTTTACATAAAACTCAAAAAGAAGATTTAATTGCAAAAGAGCATTTTCAAACTAGAATTTGGGAATCTATTGAGTTAACTAACGCAACTATTGCTGAATTAAAAATATATATACAAAAAAAGCTTATGAAAGCTAATTGTTTTGATAGTGCTAATATGTTTAATGCAAAATCAATAAAACTTATTTATAAATTTTCAAATGGTAACTATAGAGATACAAATAAACTTTTACATACAACTTTTGAAATTTATGAATATTACTATGAAAATGAGCCACAAAAAATTAATATAAATAAATTAAATAATAAAATCATTGAGATGGCTGCAATTCATACAGGGTTAATTAATGCATAATATATATAATCTTGAAAAAAAATGGTTAAGGTATAAAATAAAGTCTTATCTTCCACATATTGGTGCGGCTATAACAAGTATTCTTCTACTTGTGTATGTTTTAAAAACTATTGATGTTCCTGAAGTTACAAATGAACAAAAAGTTGCTATAAAAGAAAATAAAAAGCAAGTTCCAATACAAGACACATCATCTCAAGTTAAACAGATATTAGTACAAAATAAACTATCTCCAAAAGATATAACTAATGATACATTAATTCTAAATCCATCTTTGGATTTTATAAAAAATTTACGAACAAATTCTATAACAACTTATGAACCAAAAACTAATAACAATGTAGAAGTTGTGAATCAAGAACTTATACATCAAGAACAAAAAACTGAAGTTAAGATTGAAGAAAAAATAGCACTTTTTTCAATAGTAAAACAAAAAACCACGGATGATATAGCGCATGTTATTAAAAGATTTCAAAAAAGCAACGACCCTGCTCTTAGTCTTTTTTTAGCTAAAAAATATTATAAACTTAAAGATTATCATAAAGCTTATAACTATGCTCTTATAACAAACGAAATTAACAAAGACATTGATGAGAGTTGGATTTTATTCTCTAAATCTTTAGTTAAATTAAATAAAAAAGAAAAGGCTATAGAGATTTTAAGAAAATATATAAAACAATCTAATTCACTTAATGCAAAAGTGTTACTTGATAATATTAGATCAGGAAAGTTCAAATGAAAATACTACTTTTAATATTTATTTGTATATCCCTTAATGCAGATATTAAAAAAAAGATGTTTAATCTTTATCAAAATGAAAAATATGAAAAAGTTTGTAATCTTGGTTATAATGCTTTAGATTTAAATGCTAAAGATGAGGAATATATATCACTATACGCCTTTGCATGTTTAAAATCTGATTATATTGACAGATTAAATATACCAATATCATTGTTAAAGTATTCAAAAGAATCTAGATCTAATGCAGCTTATTTTTCAGTGATTTTAATGCAAAAAAAACTTTTATATCATGCATTAGTTGATGGGTATGATTTATCAAAATTAAAACTTCCAACTACAAATTATATTTTATCAAAAGTATTTGATTTATATTCAAAAATTGGAAAACATGAAAATCGATCAGTCTACCTATTTGATGATAAAGATAATCCAAAAGTCACATATAAACTTTATCTTGAAAATGATAAAAAATTAAGTAAAATGGTAATTGAAGAGTATTACGATACAATAACAATACAACGACATGTATACTGGTAGGATATTAAAATGGATAGAATAATAACTGATTTACTAGAGAGTGGCTTGATTATGAAAGGGCAAGTTGATAGACTAAAAGCAAAAGGTGTTAATGATTCGCTAATCCTAAAACATATTACACAATCTGGTTTTATGACGATGGACAGACTTGTTAGATTTATTGTTGACAGGGTTAGAAAAGGCATATATGAGCTCTCTATTATTAACGACTATGATTATATAAAAGAAAGTACTGTATTAAAAAATCTCTCTAAAGAGCTAAACTTAGATTTCATAGATTTAGATGATTCACCAATAGATGATCGCTTAACTGCTAAAATCCCTTTTGCTCAACTTGAAAAATATAATGCTTTTCCTATTAATTCTGATGAACTTAATGTTTATATTGCACTAAATGATCCACTTAATATTGAAGCTAAAGAATCACTACAGAGGCTTTTTAGAAAAACTTTAAAAATAAAAGTAGCTGTAAAAAAACAAATAACTCAACATCTGTTTAAAGTATCACTTAAAGATAAAGAAAAAGTACTAATTAAAAAAGTTCGGGATGAATTAAACTCAATTAATACCATAGAAGAGCAACAACAAGCATCATCTATACTTTTACTTATTGATGTTATTTTAGATGCATGTATACAAGCTCGTGCAAGCGATATACATATAGAACCATCTGAAAGGAACTGTTCTGTTCGTGGTAGAATTGATGGAAAACTATCAGAGATATTTATTTTTCCAAAAGATATCTTTGCACCACTAACATCTCGTATAAAACTATTAGCAAATTTAGATATTGCTGAGAAAAGAAAACCTCAAGATGGTCGTTTTTCATCTATGGTTTCTGAAGTTGAATATGATTTTCGTCTATCAACACTTCCAACATTATACGGCGAATCAATCGTTATGCGTGTACTTGACAAAAAGAAAGCACTTGTGAAACTTGAAGAAGCTGGTATGGATTCTAAAAGTTATCATAAATTTCAAAAAGCATTAGAATCTCCATATGGAATTATTTTGGTTACAGGACCAACTGGTAGTGGTAAAACTACTACACTTTATGGAGCTTTAAATGAGATTAAAGATACAGCAGATAAAGTAATTACAGTTGAAGATCCAGTTGAGTACAGAATGAGTTCAATCCAACAAGTACAAGTAAGCCCTAAAGTTGGTTTAGGATTTGCTGAAGCACTCCGCTCTATCTTAAGACAAGATCCTGATAAAATTATGATTGGGGAGATTCGTGATCAAGAAACTCTAGAAATTGCTATAAA
>JAMOMX010000136.1 GCA_027066935.1 Sulfurimonas sp.
AGGCTTTAAAAGTTGCTTATAAAAAAGTTGGAGAATTATTGGTTGAGTAATTTCGTAACTATTTATGAAAAAATTGTTTTTTTAATTATCGTAACATCAGTAATTTATATATTCATAGTGATGAAATTATAAATAATATTAATAGTATGGTAGGCAAGTAATGTATAAGTTTAGTTTATTATTTGGTAGTTTTATATTCATTGTTTATTTAGGAATATTGCCTTTATTAGGATTTAAAGTATGGTCAAAATATAATGGTTGGATTGAGATTTCAAATTTCAAAGCATTAGGCTCAATTGTTTTAGGGTTATTATTATTTTTAATATATAAAAATATTTTAAAAAACAAAAGTTAAGTCTATGCAAACTTTGGGGAGTTAAGGGGAGGGTTTGAAAATTGACTTTTAAGTTTTTAGAAAGTTAAAAGTCAATGATAGGCTCTGCTTTCACTGAAAGAAATCAAAAATCAATCCCTCATCCCCTCTTAACTTTCCAAGTAATTGGATCATTGATAGTAGCATCTGTAGGTCCAATAGGTTCTGCTAGTTGGGCTGCATCAGGTGGATCAGCAAGTGATGTTATTAAAAGTGGAGCTATTGCGCAGGTGCTAGTTCTTGGAGTCAAGGGGTCTATCATTGAATTTAGTAAGAAATAAAGTTAATGATAGACTCTTTCTCTACCCTTCTCTTCTTTTTAAAAATTATATTTTTATTATATAATCACAGAATTCAATTACAAATTCTACAAAAGGCTTAAAAATTTTAAAAAAATTATCACTATATCTACTATTTTCTCTTCTACTAATCATACTCTATACAGAGTTATCACACTTTTGGGTAAGTTGTGGCGGGATAAGCAGCAAAATGAGATATATAGAACTTCCTCTTTTGATAATTTTATTTTTACTACTGTGGTTTCCTTCAAAAAGTATAGTTAAAGACACCCTTTTATCAGTGATACCCGTAGTGGGATTGTATATTTTATATGATATTTTTTACCATTTTTTAGCAAGAAGCCCAAGAGTTAGTGATATTTATAATGCAACAACGTTAAGTGATTTTTCTCTAACGATGAGCTTTGGATCTGTTATGATATTTTTATTTATCATATCTCCCATTATATACCTGATATACCAATTTAAAAGAGATAATAAAAAGCAGACTTTTTATGCTATTTTTATTGCTAAATTTTTTATTTTAATAGGATTGTTTTACTATCTTGGGACAAATCATTTTAATAATTATATCTCCAAAAAGTTTGATTATTACGATTGGTCACAATCAAAAACAATCAAAAAAAATGGACGATTTACCAGCTTTATATATTATGGAATAGTAAGTAAACACTCAAAAGAGAAACTAGCCAAATATAAAGAAAAAGACATAGATGTAAATAAGCTACTTTTTGATGATATCAAGCTAACTAACAGACCAAATATATACATAATCATGCTAGAGAGTTTTATAGACCCAAGACTTATAAAAGATGCAACTTTTGATATATCTCCACTAGCAGAAGGTTTAAAAAAATATTTACCAAATGGAGAGTTTTCATATGTAACTTCTCCTGTTTATGGAGGAGGGACTTCACAAGCAGAGTTTGAAGTTTTAACAGGTGTTAGAGCATTAGCAAAAGTGCACAGTATAGAGTTTAACACACTAGAGGGTGGGCAAATCTCAGGTTTTACAGATGCTTTGAAGAAAAATGGATATAACACACATGCGACTATCGCTACATACTCAGGATATTATAACTCAAAAGAGGCATATAAAAGTATAGGTTTTGATGAGATAGTTTTTTTAGAAGAGAGTGATTGGTTTCAAAAGATAGATAATGATGAGAAGATTTTTGATGGAGATGTTTATAGCTACAACATCAAAAAATTAAAATCAACTATTTTTAAAAAACCATATCTTCACTACACCCTTGGCATGTATGGACACTTTCCATATGATAGAAATCTTGAAAAAAGAGCTGATGTTATCTCTACTTCACACAAAGATAAGAGAGTTGGAAGAATTGCTAATCAGTTTTATTATAGAACTAAAGCTTTGGCTTTGTATATCGATACTATTTTAGAATTTGATCCTAAATCAATCATCTATGTAACAAGTGATCACTTACCACCACTACTTACAAGCGAAGTTAAATATACAAAACCACAAACAGAAAATATAGCTTTTTTAGTTGTAAATAAAAAAGCTGTAGATGTTAGTGGACAAAACTATTATCAGATACCTAGAGTGATTTGGAGATTAATTAGTGGTAACAACTTTGAATTAGATGCAATTGATATAAAAATAGAAGAGGATATATATTTTAAAGTTTTATCTGAAAGTTTGGAGTAAGTTAGTTTTATGTTATCAAAAAAGAGTATATTGATTTTACTAGTGATAGTTGTGGTAGTTATAGGATATAAAAACAGATATACATATTTTCAAAAAGTAAATACTGCATATCTTATAGATGCTAACCAATCTTATAAAGTTTTTCCTCATCGTGTAAATTCTATTGTGCAGAGTTAAGGGGTCTAGGGTTTGAAAATTGACTTTTAAGTTTTTAGAAAGTTAAAAGTCAATGATAGACCCCTCTGACCTTTCAGAAGACAAACAAAACTGGATCATCGGAAGATTAACAAACACAACAGTAAAGCACGAAAATGGAGTCGATACCCCAATCACAAAAACATCAAGCTTCACCTATGATGAAACAACAGGTATGCTAAAATCAGAAACCATAGAAAACTCCATTATAAAATCATACATCTACGATAACTTTGGAAATAAAACCAAAGAGAAGATAGAAGCTACAGGAGTACCAACAACAATAACCTCTTATATATATGAGGGTTATGATTCAAGATTTTTAACAACCATCACAAATGTACTAGGGCACACAGAAAAAAGAACATACACTCCAAAAGGAGAAGTAGCCTCTATCACAGATGCAAACGGACAGACAATAAGTTTTATCGTAACAACTCACCCCCTCCAAAAGCAAAACAAGCACCATAAAAATCTTCAAAACTCATCCAATAAATCCTGTATTTTAAGCCTATATAATGGGGGTTTTAGCTATAATTACCTATCTTAAAAAGTA
>JAMOMX010000137.1 GCA_027066935.1 Sulfurimonas sp.
AATCACTTAAATGAAACTATGTTATACTTTTGCGACATCTAACTTAAGGTAATTTATTATGACACTTTTTTCTTTTAGAAACTCTTTTTATTTATTTATGTTCTTTCTTCTTTTTATAAACCTTGGTTATGCTAAAACAATTAAACACCCCTCTTATAAAAATGGACAATGTGGAGCTTGTCATACAACAAAAAATGCTAAATCTCCAGATTTAAAAATGGATATGCCAGAACTATGCTATTCATGTCATACAAATTATGAAAATAATGATTTTATTCATGGTCCTGTTGGCGCTGGTGCTTGTACACTTTGTCATGATCCACATAAATCAGAGAATCCAAAACTACTAACAACTAGTACTATAAATGATCTATGTACATCTTGTCATTCAGATAAAGGGGCTATGTTGAATTCTGGTGACAACATCCATCCACCAGTACAAGAGAGTTGTATAAATTGCCACGATGCTCATGGACAAAACCACAAGTTTCAACTAAAAGCTGATAGAAAAAAAGACCTATGTCTTACCTGTCATATTGATAAAAAAGATGCAATTACAAACTCTAAAAACAAACATGGCGCTATTGAGATGGGCGATAAATGTCTTGGATGTCATGATCCACACAGTTCCACTGCTCCAAAATTACTTAAAGCAGAAGATTCAAAAACCATATGTTTAACATGTCACAGTGCACCATTACCTCGTGATGAAGATGGAAAAATGCTTATGAATATGGGTGAACATCTTGCAAAAAACCCTAATGTTCACGGTCCAATAATGTGGGGAGATTGTGTAGCTTGTCACGATCCTCATGGTTCAAATAACATAAGAATGTTAAAAGAGCCTTTTCCAGAAAAATCTTCAGCTAAGTTTTCTGCTGATGGTTATATATGTTTTAAATGTCACGAATCTGAAAAAATGACTGAGAGGTTCTCAAAAGATATTACAAATTTTAGAAATGGGGATAACAATACTCACTATCTGCATGTAAACCAAAAACGTATCTCTTGTAAATCTTGTCATGATTATCATGCTTCAAGTTTACCACACCATTTAAAAGATAAAACAACTTATGGAGTTGCAAAATTTAAACTTAGATTTGAGGGAACTTCAACTGGGGGTTCTTGTAATCCAATTTGTCATACTAGAAGATACTATGACAGAGTTGAGCCTGTAAATGTAAAAACAAATAAGAAGCTATAATGATTTTAATAATGAACTACAAACTAAATGTTTTAAAACTCTTTTTTAAATCTTTTATCTTTATGATAGTGTTTTTTAATACTCTATATGCTGCAAAAAATACAGAGATTTTAAGTGAGCATCCTGCATATACATCAAAAAACTGTAGTGCTTGTCATACCGATAACGATGGAGATTCTGGCAAATTAATAATTCAAGGTGATAATCTGTGTTTTAAATGTCATGTCGATATAAAACAAAAAGTTAAAAATTCTAAAAACAAACATGGTGCAATTGAGATGGGTGGTTGTCTTGGTTGTCACGAGCCACATAATTCTGTAAATATGAATCTTTTAAAAGAGGAAGACTCAAAAACTATATGTATGACTTGCCATAGTTCACCTTTACCTAGAGATGAAGATGGAAAAATGCTTATGAATATGGGTGAACATCTTGCAAATAATTCTAATGCTCATGGACCTATTTTATGGGGTGATTGTGCGGCATGTCATGATCCTCATGGATCAAATAATCTTAGAATGTTAAAAAAACCTTTTCCAAAAAAATCTTCTGCAGGTTTCTCTGCTGATGCCTATATCTGTTTTGAGTGTCACGAACCTAAAAAAATGACAAAGAGATACACAAAAGAATTTACAGAGTTTAGAAATGGTGATAAAAACACTCATTTTCTTCATGTAAACGAGAAACGAATCTCATGTAAAGTGTGTCATGATTATCATGCTTCAAAAGATATACCTCATCATTTAAGAGAAGAGGGTACTTTTGGTTCTGCAAAATTTCCACTTAAATTTCTAGAATCTCCAACTGGTGGTTCATGTAATCCAATTTGTCATACTAGAAGATATTATGACAGAGTAGAACCTGTAAATGTAAGGACAAATAAAAAGCTTAGATAATTTTAATAGTGAACTACTAGCCAAACAAATATATTTGATTTATTCAAAGCACGCACTCACATAACCAACTACTCTAGTTTTATCATCACTTGCATTAGCACTAGTCCTATAGTCTAATATAGAAGGATTTAGAGAAAGTTTTTTAGCACTGAGTATCATTGCTCCTATACCTACCTTACCACATGCTTCACATCCATTATAAAGCATATATACATCTAAACTCTCAATAGCTCTCAAACAAATATTATCAAGTTTATTTGCCTCTTGTAGAGTATAAAAATGACTTAAGTCTGTACTTATTATTACTCCGCAATCATTTTGTGTTAAAACAAAATCTATAATTTTTGATATATCTTTATAGTTGGCATCACTATATACTAGTTCAACTATATTAACATCTTGTAAGTAGTGTTTAATAAAAGGAAATTGCACCTCTGTAGAGTGTTCCATATGTGCTTCTTCTAAAGAGATAAAAGAAAAATTATTTACTAACTTTTCATATAAACTTTTTGAGCTTTTAATCTCTCCAAAAGGTGTATCATAAGACTCAAAATCACAAAGACTTACACCCTTAAAAGCAACTCTATGTGATGGTCCAATAACAACAAAATTTTTAACTCCACTCTTTTGTAAAATTCTATATGCAATATTTGCTGTATATCCTGAATATATATATCCAGCATGAGGAACTATTATAGCTCTGCTTTTTATATCTGGTAATTTAAAATCTTCATCATAAACTTGAGAAAAATGCTCAAAATATCTCTCAAGCTCAACACCTCTACCTGGATAAAAAGTCCCAACTACGCTCATCTCTCGTCTCATAACCAAACTCCTTTTATCAACTCACCACATGATGCACATTTTGAATTAACTATAGTCTCCATATGTGAGTGAAATCCTGCTCTATCTACCAATTTATTTTTACATTTAGGGCAATATGTAGAGCTGTCGTTTTGTATATTTCCAAGATATACATATTTTAT
>JAMOMX010000138.1 GCA_027066935.1 Sulfurimonas sp.
GGACGAGTGGGTGAGCTGGCTGAAACCACATCCCTGCTAAGGATGCGTACTGGTAACGGTACCGAGAGTTCGAATCTCTCCTCGTCCGCCACGAAAAGCTTTTTTCATATCTTCCTATAAACAAATCCGAAAATGTTATATCTCTTTTTTATTACTAAAGTGGAAATTCAACGCCTGACCCCTTATTAGTTTTTATATCTTAACCAAATTTCAATAGATAGTTTTTTAAAGTGTCCTCTTTATTCTATATTATTATTCAAAATCTGGTAAAAGTGTGCTAGGTCGGCATATAATATTTTCTCCCATACCTGGAGCATCAAATAGTTTAGTCCCATTTTTATGTTCATCGTTATTAACAAAACGATACAGATATAATAATAGAACTAAAAGCCCAGCAATTGATTCAGTAACATTTTTTTGATTAGCCTCATTATAATTTATTATTCTATTGTGCTTAACTTTATTATAAGACTTCCACCAATCTGGGCTAATATCATTTTCCCAGTTATGCCAAGGAATACTTTCTATGTTATATCTATTTATTTCAACTTTGGTTGTAGAAATTTTTGGAAATTTATTCTTAATTATTAGCATATACTCTTTGATATTATTAGGAGAAGCAGTAGGTTTGATATTTTTACATAACTCTTTACAAATCACATCAATTTCAGAGCCAACAGATAATAATAGTTTTGTATATTCAAGTGAAAATGTATTATTATTTCTTTGATCCATCTCAACAAATCGAGTAGTTTCAAAAAAATCATTTTCTAAAACTAAAAAGTAACTCCAATAGGATTGACTTATCATTTTTTTCCTTTATATGCTAACGGGCGCGTAGCGAGCGGATAACTATTTATTCATACCCATTATAGTAAACACAACTTTAAATGACATTTTTAAAGGAACAAAAATATGTACCCTAAAAATAGAAATTATTGCTAAATTCATCAAATTATAGGGCAATTTGCCATATTTTTAATATATTTTAAGTTTTTAGACTACTATCCTTAAAGAAAAAGTGTCCTTTTAAAAATATAATTGCTATTATTGGAGCCTTTATGAGCATGATTTGTTCTAAATCCATTAAAAAGAATATAGATAAGCTTAAATGATGGGGTCTATTATGGAAGCTAAGAAGAAATTATTAGATATTGTTCGTGAGAAGATTCGCTTTAAACACTATAGCTACTCTACTGAAAAAACCTATGTTCATTGGATTAAGCACTATATATTTTTTCATAATAAGAAGCATCCTGTAGATATGGGAAAAAGAGAGATTGAAGAGTATTTAACTTCATTGGCTGTAAAAAGTAAAGTTGCTCCTACTACTCAGAACCAAGCTTTTTCTGCCATATTATTTTTATATAAAGAGGTACTGGGTGTTGATGTGAGTGAGTGGAATGTGCAAGCTTTGAGAGCTCAAGAGAGGAAACATATACCTGTGGTTTTAACAAAAGAGGAAGTTTTTAAAGTGCTTGAAAATTTAAAAGGTATTTACAATCTTGTGACTATGCTCATGTATGGATGTGGTCTACGAATGAGTGAGGTTTTAAATCTTAGGATAAAAGATATAGATTTAGGTTTCGATAAAATATATATTTGGGATAGTAAATCGTTAAAAGATAGAGCTATCCCTCTACCTATAAAATTGAAGCAAAGGTTAGAAATTTAAATAGAAGACGTAAGTTTACTTCACAAAAAAGATATTCTAAATGGTTATGGTTCTGTTTATCTTCCTTTTGCATTTAATAAGAAATCTTCAAAAGCAAAACTTGAAACTAAATGGCAATATCTTTTTCCTATGACAAAAGTCTCAAAAGACCCTAGAAGTGAAACTATCAGAAGGCATCACATACATCCAAAAACTTTAGGGCGAAATATTAAAGTAGCGTCACAAAAAGCTAATCTAAACAAAAGAGTAACTTCGCATATTTTTAGACATTCCTATGCTACTTATTTGCTTCAAGTAGGGATAGATTTAAGAAGTATTCAGGAGCTTTTAGGACATAAATCTGTTGAAACAACTATGATATATACGCATGTAGTTAGTGAAATGAATAAAACAAAACTAGTTAGTCCATTAGATTTTTAAAATACACTTATCTTTTTCTTCAAAACAAGAATAATTACAATTTTGCGAACTGCAAGTACTCATTCTAATAAACCTCTTTCCTATGCCCAACGCGAACAATGACAATAATGAGTTCGTCATCTTTAACCTGAAAAATGACTCTATATTTGGTGTATGCGTAATCTAAATTTTCCTTTGTATTCGCCTTTGGGTGCTTTAATGTTGTTTTTTAAAATATCAGGATTGGTTGTAAGAAGGAGAAGTTTATCTTTAATGTTTTTTTGCACTTCTTAAAAAGTGAAGCTCATACATAGAGTTACAAACCCAACTCTTTAAAAACTTCATCTGCCGGAATTAACATCTCTTTGTTCTCATCAAGATTTTTGAGCCTTTGATCGGAGAGCTTCTCATCTAAATGGTCAAAGTACATGCTAAGTGCTTTTTCCACAATATGAGATTTTTTTCATATAATTATATGAATGATTCTACATAAGAATAGATCTAAGTGTCAAACAAACTACTTTTTGTAGGTAACAAAAGCTCCTTGCGCAGGTTGTCCGCCGACTTCAAGAGTTCTTGTTACTCTTAACGTATCTAAATCCATTTCGTACATTTTTCCCTCTTCCGTTAAAAAAGCATAGAAATATTTTGCATCGTTCGAAACATGGTATTTTGGGTGGGCCTGAATGGTTCGAGTTCCTACAAAATCATTGGCAGCGCTTACGGTGACATCAGCTATTTTTGTATGGGTTTTTGTATCTATAACACTGACAAAAACATCCATATGGTTAATAACTACGGCTAGATTTTTTTGCGGTATCATCACCGTATGTCCGGCGCCTTTACCGACGGGAACGGTGGTGACAATCTCCATCTTGTCGTAGTCAACAACAAAGAGTGTTCCATCACCTGAGCCGACGTAGATGAGTGTGTCGGTAGGGTGAAAATCTCCATGGTGTAACCACATATCATTCACATCGACACCCTCTTTACGGAGTGTTACTTCACCA
>JAMOMX010000139.1 GCA_027066935.1 Sulfurimonas sp.
AATCGGTCTATAGAACGTTCCTTGTTCCGCATTTGTAAAGTCATATTCATCTTTCATCTTGAACACCTTTTTTGATATACTTTTACCTAGAAAAATATATCTATCCTCTTCATCTGCTATCGCTTTTTAGCTTCCTCTTTAAAAAAGTCAACGGTCTCTTTTGTTAAAGAAATAGTAATTTTAGTGCTCTCTTCTTTGAGTACCAACGCTTCAGGTGATGGTAAAAAATCTTCAATAATATTTATATTTCCAATGTCACCATCTGTATAATTAATTGATTTTTTCATAGAACCATTGTAGCAAAAGAATCAATACTCTCTTCTTTAACAAAGCTCTTTTTCAACTTAAAACCAATCAACTACATGTAATTTATCAACTCTTTCAAACTCTTTAATATTATGCGTCACTAACGTTAAATTATTGGCTTTGGCACAACCGGCTATTAAGGTATCTAGTGGACCTATGGGAGTTCCTTTCTGTTCCAAAGTAGCTCTAATTGATGCAGACACTTTAGCCTCTTTTATACCAAAGTCTATAACGTGAATTTGCTCTAACAGTGCATTTAACTGTTTTTTTCTTTTAGCGGGATTATTGGACTTTGCAATGCCGACTTCTAACTCATACAGAACAATTGATGGTATAAAAACCTCCTGTGGGGAATGCAAAAATAGATTATTCGCAATATCTCCTAAGCCTTTAAAAAAGTAAATAACACTGTTTGTATCTAATAAATACATTTAGAACGTTTCTCTTTTAACATCATCTGCACTCTCTTTTCTAATCTCTTCAATGGTGGGAAAATCACTCCAGCTTCCAGCTAACTTTTTAACTTTTGGGTTCCAGTTGTTATTGATATTTTTTTCTATAATAGTTGCTATATATTTGCTAATGGACGTATCTAAAGAGGAGGCTATCTCTTTGACTTTGGATTCTAAATCATTGTTAATATAAATGGTTATTTGAGCCATAACAATATCCTTTTTTGTAAAGTATATGTGTAAGTATAAGTGTTATTGGATTAAAGTCTTATTATTTTATTGTTTTGTAGTCTAAAAAAAGCTTTCAAGCAGTATGTGCAGTGGTAATCCTCCCATTATCCAAGCCCTGCAAAAGCATTTATTTTTAAAACCTTATGGTCTGGTAAGGATTTGATAATCTCTTCTTGTTCATTAGTTGGTGTTATCATTTTTATAGAAGTTGATTCAACCATTGAACTTTTCAATTCTTTTTCCTTTTTGTAATGATCCCTCATTGCTGACTTCTTTAGCTTTAAATGCTCGCAGGGGTCACTCGTTCTTCTTCCAATGTTTTGTTATCATCCATGAATACTTCATCTATACTATCTAAGTATATTTTTTCTAATAATGGATTAATTAGTTCTAGTTTTAAACTGGAAATTACTTGTATGATATCTCCTCTTTGATATTTTTCAGTAGTTAAATATTTATTCAATATTTTAATTACATTATTTGGTGTATTTGATAGAAGTAATTCATAATTGCCAATGGACATAATTATAATTCTTTCATCATAAATAAGATTATTATTTTTAAAATTTTCTTTTAAATGATCTTTAATAGCTGATGACATTGAGATGTCACCAAGAACAACTATTATCCCAATTTTATCTTTTTCATCCTCTATGTATTGAAATGTATTTTCTATTTGTTTATATGCTTCAATTATCTGTCGTTCTAATAATGTATTTAAATCATCAATATTTAATTTATAAATTGAATCTCTAAGAAATGCAAATTTTTTAACCTCTACAGCAATAGAAGTGTTTTCGTAATTTATAATAAATTCACAACGTTTACCTTCTTTGACAATATCATCGGCTTTATCAATATTATTAAACTCTTGAATAGTTAATAGTTCTACATAATTTTCAAACTCTTTACCTAATTCAGTATGGTAGGCTTCAGCTTTTTTTATTTCTGCAAAATGAGTTAAAAGATGTATATATAAATTTGATGTTATTGAATATAAAAAATTATCAAAAGTTGGAATGATATAACGATTATCAATTTTTATAATTGGATATTTTTCAACTAATCTAAATGAGAACAAATCATCTTTACTAAAATTAAGCCTCTTTAATGTTGAATTGTAATTTTTCATATCAATAGCAAAGAAATTTAAAAACAAAGAAATATTTTTTTCTGATAATACTGAACTTGTATCTGTAATAATATCTGTTGCCTTAAATACATAACGTTCTTTCTCTTCGTATATTGCAGTAAGTAGCAAATAAATAGTGTGAATTTCAACTATAGTCAATCCTGTAATTTTTTTTATTGTTGTATCATATTTGCCATATAGCAGATAGCTTCTGCCAAATAAATTAATTGCAGGATATTGAAATTTAATTTGCTCTGAAAGAAACCCTGATGCTAAAGCTATAATTCCATATTTTTTTAAAAATTTTGACTGATACTTATCGGTTGTATTTATATATAAATCTACAAAATCAATAAAATCTTGATTGCTAGGTAACTTATTTTGAACTTTAATATTTTTATTTGATATTCTTATTGCTAAATCTGCTAGAATTTGTAAGAACTCTGATTTGGCTAGTAAATTTTCTCTTTTAGTTAAGTCATATCTATCGGCATTTCTATCTCGTTCTACACACTTCGCCAACCAATCTAATGTGTGAAACTGATTGATATGTTTATAAAAAATTTGATTTCTCATATTAATGACTACCTTGAATGACAACTATTTACTTAACAAATACTTTAGCATAAACACACCAAATATTAAGAATGAACGGAATATTTAAAAGTCATCGTTTTTTGAAAATACATGTAAATTCAAAGTGTTCAAAACTCAGGCTATTCTCTTAAGTACTTCTTAGAGCCGCCGTCAATAACTTGTGTTAAAATACCAAACTTAAAATGACAAGGCAACGAATGGAATTTCATGTGGAAGCAACCAGTGGGAATGCGCGTGCGTGTACCCTTAAAACAGCACACTCAACCATCCAAACACCGGTCTTTATGCCCGTGGGTACGGTAGGCTCTGTAAAAGCGCTCGATATGAGCGATATGGTTGACATTCTTGGCACCGACATTATTT
>JAMOMX010000140.1 GCA_027066935.1 Sulfurimonas sp.
AAGATAGAGAAAATCTAGTAGTTTTAGGCATCCATGCAGAGTATGAAATTTCAGATAAAAATATAAAAACTTTTATAGAAAATAAAAATATAAAGTTTGAAGTTTTATCGTATAGTGATGGCGTAAAATTAGTAGAGTATCTGAAAGGTATAAATATGTGGATAGGAGCTGTACCATTTCATGTTATGATTGATAAACATGGAAACTTAGAATCTATGGGATTTTTGGAAATTTTAGAAAAGTTTTAAAACTATTGAGTCACTTGCTACCCCATTCCAGCCCTAATAGTTACTTAATAAATACATATTTTAATCGCACCATTGAAACCAACGACAAAACCTCAGCCAAATCATTAAGTAGTATCAACAATTTTTCCAGCAATATTTTTAATTTGATTAAGGTGTAAAATATTGATAACAACACTTCTTAAAACAGATAGAGCAAAAGCACCCTTATGCACCTTACATTTATCTTCATATAAAGCACAATCTTTGTAAAAATACATTATCTCAACACCCCACTCTTGTAGTGTTTTTTTCAAAAAATATTTACCATCTCCCCTATCATTAGAAATATAATATTTAGTAGGCTCAGTACCATTAACTGATTTATCAATCCTAATAACGGTACTAATAAAAATTCCACTCCAAGAAAAAGGGAAGCTGTCATGTAAAAAATTAACTAAAAAATCTATTTAGTTTTCATTTACAATTAGTTGATAGTATACAGCTATGTTTTATAAAATCATAACCTTACTTACATTGATTGCTTCATCGCTCATCAGTGCTGATGTTGATAAGAGGCTTTTTTGGGAAGCTAATGCTTCAATATATTATAAAAAAATTCTCTCAGACATCACACAAAGTGCTCAAAATGGGCAGAAAGAGCAAAAGCTAATTGACAATGAAACAGAGTTGTTAGCTAAGCTAAAAAAACTACATAACAACAGATTAAAACTTCAAAGGTTTGATTTTGCTTCTTTGAAAAATAGTGATATTTCAAAAAAAGTTTATATGCAGTTTTTATTTGAATTAGCAAAACTAAAAAGCGAAATCGTAAAGTTAAAAGAGAAAAAAACCAAAGAACAATCAAAGCTTTTTTTACTAAAACAAAACATACAAAATACCACAAAAGAGAACAATCAAAATCTTTTGAGCTTTCAAATGGAATATGCATTTTATAAAATTTCACAAAATAAGATAAAGCTTAGTTTGAAAGTTTTTGAGAAATTATTTCAAAAAAACTCAAAAGATTTTTTTGAAACATTAGATGAAGTAAAACTCTACACAACTTCAAAACCAAAACAGATAAAAGAGTTTGATGAAAAGTTAAGCACAACAAAAGACAAACTCAGACTTTTAGTCATCGAAAAAGATGCAGTTGCTTTAGAAGATAAAAACAAACCAAATGCACTCTTAAAAAAAGAGCAAAATCTAAACAAAAAAACTCAAACCCTGATAACCAAAAAGCTAGAATCTCTCTCAATTTTGGCACTACAAAAACTAAAACAAAATGACCAAGTAAGATTTTTTGAGATTTTAAAATCATTTGATGAAAGCTTACAAAATTTAGATGATGAGACAAAAACCAAATACAACTCATTAAAATCTATTTTGAATGATTTTGCAAAGCTAAGATTTGGACAAACCTCAGCCGTAGTCTCTTCAACACAACAAAGCATTGAAGATTTTGGAGCTAGTGCAGTGGTATTTTTAAATGAATCTCTTTTTGTTTACCAAGAAAAAGCAGTTTCAATCATCAGTATCATCAAGTTTTTGTCTGTATTTATAATAGGATTTTTATTAGCAAATATCTTGAAAAACAAAATCAACAAACTATATCATGTAGCCAATTTTTCATCTACAAAACTTATCGCAAATTTAGGTTTTTATCTATTGATATTTTTAGCATTTATCATAGCTTTACAATCTATCGGATTAGATTTATCTTCTTTATCTCTTATTGCTGGTGCACTTTCAATTGGTATCGGTTTTGGATTTCAAGGTGCTGTTTCAAATCTTGCAGCTGGAATTATTATAATGATAGAAAAATCTGTAAGTATTGGGGATTTTATAGAGATAACTGAAGATTTACACGGAACTGTGCATAACATAGGCATGAGATCGACAACAATCCGTACCGAAGATAACCTTGATATCATCGTTCCAAACTCAACTTTTATAAAATCAAGCTTTGTAAACAGAACTCTTGAAGATGATATCAGACAAATTCACATACCTTTTAGTGTGCAAATAGGAGCAAAGATAAAAGATGTAGAAACATCAATCTTAAAAGCTCTACATGATAGCGACCTAACATACCTAAACCAAAAAGACAAAGAACCCTCAATCTGCATGGTAGATTTAAATGAAAACAACATAAAGTTTGAACTTTTAGTCTGGATATACAACTGCACATTAAAACACCCAAAAGCAAAAAAATCTGATTTTTTAAAACTTATTTATAATGCCATTTAGCTATATGGTATCAAAAAATCGAGACATTACAGATATATCATACACAAGCAAATATCACTTTACTTCCCCTTAACCCTCCCCAATAAAGTGAATATACTGATAATCTATCACTATCTTTTTACTTTTTTGGAAGAGATTTATAGAGTTTTTCTATCACTTGGTTAAAGTCTTTTATAGATGTTGTCTATAAGTTGTTAAACACTATACCATTAGATGAAAAGTATTTTGATCACTATCTAAAAGGAAAGTATGAAGGATTTAAAGAGTGTCATTTAAAACCTGATTTGTTGCTTATATATAGCATTGAATATGAAATTTTAAAACTTGTGGATATTGGTTCACATAGTGAGCTTTTTGATTAAAGAGTATGAAAGTTTATATCTATCCCCTCATTGCATCAACTCTTTTACACTAACTCTCACCCCATCACCAATACTCAAGTTTTGAACCTCCTCATAGCTTAGAGAAATTTGAACAAGCTGTCTCTCTATCAAAATAGTAGCAATATAATCAATATCCACTTTTTTAATCTCCAAAAGCTCCCCCGTCAAATAGGACTTTCCATCTTTAGAACTTTTTAATAAGAGCTCATTTGGTGTGCTG
>JAMOMX010000141.1 GCA_027066935.1 Sulfurimonas sp.
AGAGAAAAAAGCAGGTCGTCCACCATTAAAAGACGAATCAGAAAAACAAGATAAAAAAGTAATGTTGTCTTTTACAGAAAAAAGATATGATGAGTTGAAAAAAATGCAGGTGCTTTTAAATCAAGCTACTCTTACAGCTACTATTTTATTTTTTATGGATAGAGGTATGCAAAATGTTAGGGAAGAGTTTGCTAATGTTAGGTAGTTAGCTATTGATACACTTTAAAAGTTTTTTATCAAAAGTTTTTATTGTGTATTCTTTTGATTTAGCACATAGAATACAGTCTACAAAATCCAAGTTTTTATTATTAAATATTTCCAACGATTTTATAACTGTTTCTTTATCTGTAATAACAATATTATCATACATCAAAATACTTGTTAACGATTCTTTTATATCTTGTTTTTCAGTATGATAAACTTTTAGTAATACAAAAACAACTTCTGCTAAAACTTCATTTGGAATTAAACAAGTATTACTTACAATACAATCTTTTGCTATTTCAAACATTTCAAGATTATCTTTTAGAAGAAATCTTAAAATATAATTTGCATCTAAAATAATCATTTGTATTTTTCTATCACATGCATTTCCCAAGCTTTATCTTCTAAATGAATTTTAGAAGGGTCTGCATATTTATTTAATGCACCACCTAAAGAAGATAATTCTTGTTTTTTCATAGAATTTTTAGTAGTGCTTTTATCACTTAAAATTTCAACATCATTAGAAAGATTTTTTAAAAAGTAAAGAATATTGCTATAAGCATTGTCTTTAATATTTAAAGTTAATGTGTGCATTAAGCATCCTTTTTATAATTTATTATTCAGAATAATATCCTATTATTCGTTATTCATTTTTATGATTATAACATAATCAAAACATTGTTTTTATTTGGAATTGATGGTATTGCAATTTTTTACTATGTAAAAAAATATACTTATCTTTGAATAAGATGATATTCTATTATTAATCATTTGTTTACAAAAATTACATAATCAAATTGATTAAAATACACTTACAGAAAATATCTACTCTTAAACTGTCCGAACTCAAACGGCAGAGGTGTCCGGATACTCCGATATATGCAATGTAAGTTTGGGAGGATTAAGTTCTTATTATAAAAATAAGAGTGTTTTTGCTACTTCAACATTAAGTCCAGCTTTACTACAAGCTGTTTCCATCTTCTCTTGATTATCTAATAATCTTAAAAGTACTTTTACTTTTTCTGTCTGTTTTATATCTATAATTGACATATATTTTCCTTTGTTTAAATTTTGGATTAAATCATTTAACAATAGTAAAATAACAAGTTGACGGGTTCTAAAAAGTGTTTAATTTTGCTTAGTGATACGATACAAAAATCTAATTAAAATTGTTTGAAAGGTGTTGTTATAAAATCTATATAAAGGATTTAGTCTTGGTTGCGGAAGCAAGATTTGAACTTGCGACCTTCGGGTTATGAGCCCGACGAGCTACCGAACTGCTCTATTCCGCGATATTTTGGTAAATGAAGAAAGATTGTATGTAAAGAAAGCCAAGTAGCCAAAAGCTACTTGAAACAGAGTTACAGACCTGTAACGTTTTCTGCTTGAGGACCTTTTTCGCCTTCACCAAGTTCAAAAGTAACTTTTTGACCTTCGTTTAGTGAAACACGGTCGTAACCATTGCTGTTAATTTGACGGAAATGTACGAATACATCTTTTCCACCATCTTCTTGTTCGATAAATCCGAAACCTTTGTCACTGTTGAACCATTTAACTGTTCCGTTTATTAATGTTGCCATTGTAAATCCTTGTTTGTTTGAGTACACCAAATTACTTAGGTGGTAAAAATATAATATAAAGTTTTCTTTTAGGTGAATGTACTGTCAACAAGAAGTTATCAATATAAAGCAGACTAAAGATGTAACTAAAATCATCTTTTCTTAACAGCATTATAGCTGAATAAAAGGCTTAATGAAAAAAAATCTTTAAATTTATTTACTTAAGCTTTTGATAAATTCAAAAAAGACACCAGTTGAAAATTTAGAAGTGAAAAAAAAAGATGATGATAGTAAGCTTTTTTCAAACAAACCCCTAAAATTTCTGTGAAAGCGTAGGAATTATTATAGTGAAGCATAACCTTTTTCAGTTAAAACCCAAGTATATGCATTATCAGTTATTTTCAGTAAGTCATCTTTTATTAATGATTTAAAAGCTTTTTCTATTGGAACTGAAGGTTCATCCCAACGCTCTTTACTTATAAGGTCACTTATTTGATTTTTTGTAATTACATTACCAACTATGTTTAAATCTTTTGAAAACAATCCCATAATTTTATGCCTTATTTGTATCACTTCGTTAGAATAATTATTTTCATTATTAAACTGTTTTTTTAATTCGTTTATTTGACTCATTTTTTTCCTTTTTCATCTATTTATTTAATGGATTTTTTGAAGCACTAAAATCAAAATCTATCCAACCTTTTAAATTATTTGATAATCCCTCTTAATGATATTAGTGAGTTATTGACATATAAAAAGAACGCATTACTACTTTTGAAATAAATTTTAATTATATAAGTTTAGATTAAAAAAACATTTATTTTTTGTATTATATCATTTAATTTTTAAGATATTTTTTTAAATAATCAGTGTGCTCAAATTATGCCTAAAAATGACTAATAATAGAGAAGTTAAAAACTTTGAATGGGATTAGATTTAATGCCAATCTCATATCAAGCTAGAATAATAATTCAATATTTAAGAAGAGTTGCAAGGTGTGCTTAGAAGTGTTTGGCTATTGATTTTGTAGATGAAAATGTTCCTATGCTTAAATCTAGTTTATATTTAATATATAAGTTTGATTTTAGAAATTTATATGGCTATAATTCTAGGAAAGCCAATCTCTTGTTTTAAATAAGTTTATTTTTTGTAAACTTAAGAGATTGTCAATTTATTATGGAGAAAACAATGAAAAAAATAGAAGCTGTTATAAAACCTTTTAAACTAGAAGATGTTAAAGATGCTTTAGCTGAAATGGGGATTACAGGTATGACTGTAAGTGAAGTTAAAGG
>JAMOMX010000142.1 GCA_027066935.1 Sulfurimonas sp.
ATTAATGAACTACTTAAGAATGATCTTATAGATACTGATGCAACTATCGCAACATTAGAGGATAAAACTCAACCTATGTGTGGCATATATCATCGTTCATTAGAGGTTAAATTTAAAAATATGTTAAAACAAAATAATCATAAATTAGGCTTATTGTTAAAAAATTCAAATACTATTTTTGTAAATTTTAAAGATGAAAAAGCTTTTTTAAATCTTAACCATCCACATGAATATGAAAAAGCATTGCAACTTATTTAATACACTAAGCTATAATAATAAAAACTATTTAAAGAATTATAATGAACTTAACACATCTAGACGAAAATCAAAGACCAAAAATGGTTGATGTAAGTGATAAAAACCAAACAACAAGAGTAGCAGTAGCAAGTGGAATCATAGAGATGACTCAGGATGCTTATGATGCAATTGTGAGTGAAAAAACAAAAAAAGGTCCAGTGCTTCAAACTGCTGTAATTGCAGCTATTATGGGAGTTAAAAAAACTAGTGAGCTAATTCCAATGTGTCATCCATTAAATCTTAGCGGAATAAACTGTGATGTTGAAGAGTTGCAAAACCTACCAGGTTTTAAACTAATTGTTACAGCAAAACTTACAGGACAAACAGGTGTTGAGATGGAAGCACTAACTGGTGTTAGCATTGGACTGTTGACCATTTATGATATGGTTAAGGCAATAGATAAAAGTATGATAATTAAAAATGTTCAATTAGAAAAAAAATCAGGGGGTAAAAGTGGAGATTATAAACGATTCTAAAGAAAAATTAGAACTAACCTACCCAACAACTTGGTCATATAAGCTAATCTCTCTGAGCAAAGAGCAGATTCAAGAGGCAATTCATGAGGTTATTTTAGAGCGTGAGCATGATTTGGTTCACTCTAATGCAAGCAAAGCTGGTAAATATATAAGTATGAATCTTGATTTATTGGTACACAATGAAGATGATAGAAACTTTATTTATGAAGCTCTTAAAAAACATCAAAATATTAAGATGATATTATAAATACGAAGGATTTAAGATGGATATTAAAAAATTACAAGAAGATTTAAAAGATATATACAACCATAGATTTAAAAGTATAGACAAAAGAGTTATAGATGCTATTGAAAAAGTTCAGACATCTGGTGTAGACCTACCATCTTTAAATCTTCATGAGATGAAAGCTTTATCCTCTACAATTTTAGATATAGAAACAAAAAAACTTCATGATGAGGTTGAATTACTTTTAGCAAAACAAGAAAAACTCAATATTGAACTAGATAAAAAACTTGAAGATTTGCAAGATGTAAAATATGGTGTTTTTAACGCTATTGAATCACATATAAAAGATACTGACACACTAACCCTCTCTAAACTTCATCAAATCAAACTGCAATCTGTTGATATATTTGATCTACTAAGTGAGATGGTAGAATCAGCAATAATCACTGCACTTGAAAAATCTAAAGATAGCGAAGCACTAGATTTAATTAATGAAGTTATAAAAGATATAACATATGAAGCTATAAAAGAGGGTTCATTAAACACTATCCGCGTTAGAAAAATACTCTCAACAATTTTATCATCAGCTATTGATTTAGCAGAAGCTTCTCCAAACCAAGCTAAAGATATTTTAGACTCTACTCTAAAGGGTATGCGCTCTGGTTTAACACATGCTATAGATAGATTTAAACAACGCCTAGCATTTACCCCTATTGAAGCTAAACATATCTTAATAGAGGATTATGACACTATTATGGAGGATCTAAATCAAACAGATACTTTATTTTTGCAAGTGGTTCAAACTCAAGCAAATGAAAGCTCTACAACTATAAACAAATTATTAGTTGAACTTAATCAAAAAATGCACTATGATTTAGAGGAGTTAGTAAATATCTCAAAAGAAGCAGCAGGAATTATGAAAGAGCGTTTTTCAAACTTTGCTAAAACTGCCGTTAAAAAAGCAGATACTGCATTAAAATCTCAAAAAACAAAAGAAGCAAAAGAGATGGGAATACAAGCTTGGGGTGTAGCTAAAGTTGCCCTTGGCAATGCAATAAAATCAGCTAAAAACATTATAGATAAAAGGTAAAAACTTGAAGTTAAGTTTGATAAGTGATATAGTGATGATGTTGCTATCAATAAAATAACTATCATATCGACTGTATCTCGGCATCAATCGATTGTATAAAAACCAACTGTTATAGAATAGACTTCTTGCAAAACTTTAAAAACTAGATTCCAAATCAAGTTTGGAATGACGACATGCTCGAAGTTCCGTCATTATAAACTTGATTCAGAACCTAGGTTATACAAGAAGTCTAATAAAAAAATAATAGAAAATGGATAAAACAACAAATAAAGTAGAAATATTCTCCTCTTTTTACAATTATTAATCTAACTGTACATAGTAAATATATATATTTTATATTTAATTAAATTTTCTTCAGATTGTATAAGTTTTACCCATGCAAGGTCTGAGGGTATATTAAAAAGCGTAATATAGATTTGAAAAGTGATATCATACGAATAACTGACTTTAAAAATGGTGGTGAAGTTTATAGTGGATATGTAATAAAAACAACAAGAATTTTACTATCTAATAAATTATAATAATCACTTTAATATCGGTCTTGTGTTTTGATACAAAGGATAGAATAAATAAGATTGTAATCCACTCTCTCAGACATATATTTGCTTCACAGCTAGCAATCTCAAATGTACCTATTAGGTAAATCCAAAATCTAATGAACCATGCTGATATAAAACAAACTATGAAATATGCAAAACTTCAAGATGAAACAAATAAAAAAGTATTGGAATATCATATGACACTACATAGAGACCAAGAACTTTTTAAAGAGTTAATAGATGCAACAGCCCTAATTCAATTTAATTGAAAATTTGATTTTTCACACTTTTTTGCTATAAGTACCTATCCAAAAAGAACACCAATCTAAATTTGAAGCACTAAAGGATAAAATCTTTCCTCATAAACTAAAAAATTTATAACTCTTTTTGAACCATATTCGCTCAACATTCTTTGTACATATTC
>JAMOMX010000143.1 GCA_027066935.1 Sulfurimonas sp.
ACAAAATTATTGTCCTATTTTAGGGATTTGATGTTTTTTAGCTTGTTTTTATTGTTGAAATTATAGCTAAATATAGGCTTTAAAGTGCTTAAAATAGGGAATGATTTGGTTTTTCAGGGCTGACTAAGTATATACATTTCAAGTAAAACTTAGGAGCAAGAAAAACTATCTTTAGATTAATATGTTACATAAAGTTGCACCCCCCCCCTTATATTTAAAAATTCATACAACAACACAACAAAATAAAATAAAATATAAATATGATAAAATAATTTATTCCAAATATCTAAAAGGATTTATATGTTTAGGTTTTTTACAAAAATAATATTGTTTCTGATTTTAACAATTGGACTACAGGCCCAAAGTGGACTTTCTCAGAATCATTTAGCCTCAGTGTCCCCAATCGCATCTGAAGAAGCTGTCTCAACAGATGCAACAATAGAAATAGAATTTAAGCTTCCAATTGTTGCTAGATCAGTAAAAACACACACTATTGTGTTAAAAAATATAATGGAGAGTGGCACAAATAAAAAGATTGTAGGTACCACAACTCTTAAAAATGAAACAACTCTTCTCTTTATTCCAAGTGAAACTTTAAAAAGTGGAACTTATACTGTTAAAGTAAAAAAAGTTAAATTACTAGACTATGCAATAAACACAAGATTTAAAAGATTTGCTAAAAAGGTGTGTTCATACTTTTATGATGATGTAACAGAGTGTAGACTATATAGACATGCTAGCAGTGTTAAAAGTAAAAAAATAAACTACTCTTTTAGTGTAGATGATGTTTCACCAAAAATTCTAAGTATAAAATTAACTAAATCAAATATAGAACTAAGTGAAAACAATCAAACGACTATAACGGTTAATGCTCTTTATGATGATAATACTACAGAAGATATAACAGAAGATATAGAGTGGCTAATGAGCGATAACTCTATTATCTCAATTTCAAAAAACACAATCACACCTTTAACTGAAGGGACAACTACTCTACAAGCTAAATACAATACTCAAATGTCAGCAAAGATTCAAGTGAATATATATAAAGAGATAAACGGTTATAAGCTTCCACCTGAACCAGACCCTGTTGTAAATAATAGTACATTGCTTGGAATTGATTCAAATGATAATGGAGTAAGAGATGATGTGGAGAGATATGTCATAAAACGATACGCACAAGACCCAGAGTTTCCAAAAACTAAAACTGCTCTTGCAATGCAGTATGCTTGGGCTGTCCAAAAGAAAATTGATAACCCTGTTATTGAAAGTAGGATATATACTAAAGATGCTGTTGATTGTGAAGCATACTGGTTGAAACAGAAAACTAAAGATATGCCTATCCTAGAAGATATACAATATTCTCAAAAACATGGTGTATTTAATGATGCCGATATAAACGATAAAATTTATAACACAAGAGAGCGAATTGAAAGGAGTTTTGAGTTTAACCGAGCTTGTAGTGGAAATATATTTGATGGACGAGAAGCTAAACTAGAATATTGTCATACGAACTTAGATGAATTAGGAGAGTAGTATGAAAATCTTAATCAAATTAACACTAGTAATATCTCTTTTCTTTGGAACTCTTTATGCTCAAAATATAAATGAGTGTAAAACAGATATTTATTTTGGAAACGGTGTTTGGAATAGTCAGGATGATGCAGAAAAAAGTATTATAGAACTTCAAAAAATTATTGATAAAGTAATCATAAAGAATGACCCAAAACTTCAAGCAAAATACGGACAGATAAAACTCCAATATAACTGGAGTTATGGTGAGATGATGGATTTACTTGAAACATTTTATCAGCTAAAAGAGACTGAACAGATAGAAGAAGAATATTTTTTTAGCTTTATCGATTACCTTATAAAAACAGCTGATAAAGATATAAAAAATGAATATATAAAAGCAATGAGAGAGCAAATTATCAATCTTGTTACAATTCTTGAAGAAAATGAAGTAGATAGTATGCTCACTAAATACTACGAAGAGAGTTTTAAGCTCTCTCATAAAGTCCTCCTTATCTCACATTCACAAGGAAACTTATTTGCAAATAGAATATATGACAAAATAAATCCAACAGGCTATAAAGACTACTTTGCAAATATGCAAATCGCATCTCCTGCAAGTGAAGTTAACGCTTCTAAAGGCGATTATGTAACCTTATCTACTGATTTAACTTCTTTTGATCCTGTTATAAACTTTATACCAGGAAGTATGCGTCCTAATGCTTCAGGAAATAATGGTCATAAACTTGTAAGTGCTTATCTTTCACAAGCAGACCCATTAAATAAAATCACTACAAAAATAAAACAACTTCTAGCAAATCTAGATACAGAACCTTCCCAATGGGAACTAGACAATGAGTTAAACAAAGGTACTAAAGATTTTAAGATAACTCTGAAACATAGATTTGACACTACGATTACAAGTATGCAAGATATAGAAGTCTATCCATTTAAGCCATCAGCAAAACTTTACCATGTTACAGATAATACAGGTGGCAACGGCTGGGTAAAAGCTAAAATAAAGATGCTACCAATCCTTTTAATAATAAAACCCTAAAAGATCTGAGTGCTAAAACAAAAATCATGTCAGCGATAGATACACAACTAACACTACTTGAAGCAAAACCTTCCCAATGGAATGTAAAACTAACTTGTGATAGAAAATCAACAGCAACGCATATTTCTATTCCAAAAGCGATGGATGACATAGGCAATGTTTATGTTGATAAGCAATCTGGCAAACTATACAATGATGGTTTAGGATATGTAAAGGCAAATGGAGCTGATAATATCAGTCGCGTTAACCATAATATTCCTTCTGCTGAAAGTGGTATTATAGAAGTGACACTGACTTGGGATGATGTTGCGATTAAATATGAACTTGAAATCTTCTCTTGGAGTCAAAGATATCTCTGATGTATGTAAGTACCTATCCAAAAAGAACACCAATCTAAATTTGAAGCACTAAAGGATAAAATCTTTCCTCATAAACTAAAAAATTTATAACTCTTTTTGAACCATATTCGCTCAACATTCTTT
>JAMOMX010000144.1 GCA_027066935.1 Sulfurimonas sp.
ACACATAGAACAAAACTCTGCTTCTTTGAAAACATCTTGGGGGAGAGTTTCATCGTGGTATTCTCTAGCTCTTTCACCATCTAGTGCAAGCTCAAATTGTTTTTCCCAGTTAAAGTTATATCTAGCATCACTCATCGCATCATCAATATCTCTTGCACCTTTTCTTCCCCTAGCAATATCAGCAGCATGTGCAGCAATTTTATATGCAATTATACCCTCACGAACATCCTCTGCATTTGGAAGACCTAGATGCTCTTTAGGAGTTACATAACATAACATACTCGCACCATGCCATCCACCAACAGCAGCACCAATAGCTGAACTTATATGATCATATCCAGCAGCAATATCGGTAACTAATGGTCCTAAAATATAAAAAGGTGCTTCGTGACAAAGTTCTCTTTGAAGTTTCATATTTCGCTCTACCTGATTAAGAGGGACATGTCCAGGTCCTTCAATCATTACTTGAACATCTTTCTCCCAAGCTCTTAAAGTTAAATCACCTAAAACTTTAAGCTCCCCTAGTTGTGCATCATCACTTGCATCTGCTAAACAACCAGGACGAAGTGAATCACCAAGAGATAGTGCTACATCATATTTAGCACAGATATCTAAAATTTCATCATATGCTGTATAAAAAGGGTTTTCTTTATGGTAGTGCATCATCCAAGCAGCCATTAATGAACCACCACGAGATACAATTCCCATTTTACGCTTTGCAATTTTTGGCATGGTCTCAAGTAAAAAACCAGCATGAATTGTAAAGTAAGATACACCCTGCTGTGCTTGACGCTCTAAAACTTCTAACATAACTTCAATAGATAAGTCTTCTATTTTATTTCCAACATCGTGTAATATTTGATAGATTGGCACTGTACCGATTGGGATTTTAGATGCTTTGATTACCGCTTTACGAATCTCATCTAAATCACCACCAGTTGAGAGATCCATCGCTGTATCTGCTTTATAGTGTTGAGATACTTGCATCTTTTCAACTTCACCTTGAACATCTGAAGCAATAGCAGATGAACCAATATTTGCGTTGATTTTACAAGTAGCCGCGATACCTATAGCCATCGGCTCTAATGAAGTGTGATTTACATTTGCAGGTATAATTAAACGACCACGTGCTATCTCACTACGAATTAGTTCTGGCTCTAAGTTTTCAACTTTGGCAACGTATTCCATCTCTTGAGTTATAGTGCCTTGTTTTGCGTAATACATCTGTGTTCTTACAGAATCATTTTCACGCTCTTTCACCCATGAAGTTCTCATAGTTTCTCCTATTTTAATAGAAACTTTTAATAAGTTCCTCTTCTTAGCTTTAATTTGTTATTGGAAATATAATCAAATAAAGTTAATATAAAATTAAGTGGTCTAATTTAGTGAATAATTAATAGGTACTATAAGGGTAATTTCCCCTTTTTGAGCTGGAAATTTACCTGATAAACTATAGATTATTTTAATGCATTCTTACTTAAAATATTACTTTTTGAACTTATAAATGGATTAATAACACTTTTTTTATTAGACTTCTTGCAAAACCTAGATTCTGGGTCAAGCCCAGAATGACGGAATCTCGAGCATATCGTCATTCCAAACTTGCACCACAAGGGTATGATAATTTGGAATCTAGTTTTTAAGGTTTTGCAAGAAGTCTATTATACAGCATTACAATATGTGGGAATTAAAATATTCCCACATCTAAATTATTAAATTGATCGTTTAAATTCTGGATACGCTTCAACTCCACATTCATTAACATCTAAACCTTCAACTTGAATATCATCATCAGCTCTAAATTTAATGAACTTATTTATTATAAATAACACTACAAATGAAGTTATAAAAACAAATAAGCCAATAACTACAACACCTTTAAGTTGTGCCATAAAAGATACACTATCTACAAATATACCAACGGCTAAAGTTCCCCAAATACCATTAACAAGATGAACTGAGAGAGCACCAACTGGATCATCTAGTTTTAGTTTATCAAATAGTGGAACGGCAAATACAACTAATGCACCACCAACTGCACCAATCAAAATTGGCGTATACATGTCGTATAAATCAGGTCCGGCAGTTACGGCTACAAGTCCACCTAGTGCACCATTTAAAACCATAGTGATATCAAATAGTTTATAGCGAATATACATAATAAACCCAGCTATTATTGCACCAGCTAAGCCCGCTGTATTTGTATTCATAATAGTTTTAGCAACTGTATTTGCACTCTCAACACTAGAGATAGAACCTACACTTCCACCATTAAATCCAAACCAACCTATCCATAAAAGCAAAGCACCAAGGGTAACTAATGGTATGTTTGAAGCTGGAATAACTCTAATTTTACCATTATCATAACGACCTTTTCTTGAGCCAATTATCAAAATTGCAGCTAAAAGTGCCCAGCCTCCAGTTGAATGAATAACAGTTGAACCAGCTAAATCATACATATCTATGTCAAGCATTGTTCCAGCAATAATGTCAGCACCCCAACTAATATTTACAACAAGTGGATATATAACTGCACCCATAGCGACAGTAAAGATAGCTAAAGGGATCATGCGTACACGCTCACTTACACCACCACTCATAATATTTAAAGTTTTTCCAACAAATGCCATTTGAAATAAAAATGCAGCCCAAATACTTTGAGAGCTGTTCTCCCAAGAACCAAAAGCGATTGTATAACCAATAAGCAAAAATGCCATCGAAGCAATTGCATAAATCATTATGTTAGTGGTAAGTACAGCAGAAACATTTTTAGTACGAACCAAACCAGCCTCTAACATAGCAAAACCAGGCACCATGAAAATGATTAGAACCATTGCAAAAAGAGTAAAAAATGTATCGATTATATATTTAAAATCGGCTTCTAACATGAAAATATCCTTTAAAATTTAATTATTTAATATTTTTATATAGCTTCTATATCAGTTTCACCAGTACGGATACGGATAATTTGTTCAACTTCACTTACAAAGATTTTACCATCACCAATCTTACCAGTACGAGCAGCTTCTACTATTGTTGATGTTACTTGA
>JAMOMX010000145.1 GCA_027066935.1 Sulfurimonas sp.
AGTATTTTGTATCTTACAATTTAGTTGATCTATTTGTTCTTGAAATTCTAAGAGTGTTTCTTCATTAGATATTTGTGTTTCATCTATTTTTTGCTCATACATATTAATTTTGTTAGTTAAATTATTGTTTTTTTCTATTAAAGTTTTATTTTCTTGCAAAATTAAACTATTTTGTTTTTGAATTTCATCAATGTTACTCTCATATTCCTTTTTTTGCTTAGCAGTTTGTAGAGTTAGTGAGTTATTTAACTTTTCTAATTCATTAATTGTTTTTTTGCTATAAAGATTCTTTTTTTCTAACTCTTTTTTTGTTTTTGAAAATAACTTATTTGCAATAAGTGCACCCAGTATTAAAGCGATTATAAAACTAATAGTTATCCATAGTAAAGAGATCTCTTTAATTAATTTATCTTTATATATAATTTTTTCTTTATATATTACTTGAACTTTTGGATTTTTTAATTTTGAGCTTTCTTTTATAAGATTTAATCCATCTTCACTCATTTTAGTATAAAGTTGTATAAGCTCTTCTATTTGGTGTGAACTTAATTTTGGGTTGTTTTTATGTAGAGATGAAATTTTTTTTAATGTTTCATTTTTTAGTTTTTTTAAATTAAACTCTTGATTTTCATCTAAAGAGAGTGTTGTTGCTATTTTTTCATGAGTAGATAATACTAGATAATAAAGAGATATTTTTTCTTCAACACTGAGGCTAGGAGCTAATTTATCTATTTTTTTATTTAGTTGATTATAGTTTTGCTCAACACTAGAGATAGAAGATGCAAATATATTTGATATTAGGATAAATGTTAATAATAATATTTTCATATTGTTATATTAACATTATTTGTCATAATTATGCGTATAACTCCTTGTTTATTTTTTCAAACTCATATAAAGTTTTTTCAAGTAATTTTTTTGCCTCTTCAAAGATATTTTTTAAAGTATCTGGTTCAGATATATGTAGTTTCTCAATACCTTTATCAAAAGCTTTTACTATATTTGTCTTAACCAAATTTTTAGTATCTTCATCTTTGTCTTTCATCGGAGCAAAAATATCTGAAATTTGTCGAGCAATTGTAGTTACTGGTGATGCAGGCGCATCTTGATCTAGCTCTTCTAAAAAATTGTCAATATATGGTTGTGCTATTTTCATAAAAGCATCTATCTCTTTTTTATCTTGTGCATCAATCCCATTTGAATTTATGCTAAAGCTAAAGCTTTGCATAGAGCTAAACATCATTGAAGAGGATGAGCCATTTGAATCTTTTTGATATGAGATAGAGCTACTTTTTTGATTTGCAAAATCTAATTTAATTTCATCACCACTAGAAGTTCTCATAAAAATATTTAAGTCATGAGATTGGTAAGAATTATATGCGTATGATGTATTCATTTGTAATTCCTTATATTATCCTATTTTATAAATCGGACAAAAAAGTAAATACATTATGTTAAAATACATTTATGAAAAAAATGTATAATATTTTAGTAACAAATGATGATGGATATGAAGCAAAAGGCCTGCTTGAACTAGTGAAATCTTTAAGAGATATTGATGGGGTAAAAGTTACCGTTGTTGCTCCTGCAAATGAAAAATCAGCATGTGGGCATTCCTTAACTTTAGTGCGTCCACTTAGGTTTGTGAGTGTTGATGATGATTTTTACAAGTTAGATGATGGAACTCCAAGTGATTGTGTATATCTATCTCTTAATTCCATTTTTGGTGGAGTTAAACCAGATCTATTAGTTAGTGGAATAAATCGTGGCTCAAACATGGGTGAAGATATCACATACAGTGGAACTGCTGCTGGTGCAATGGAGGGAGTTTTGCATGATATCCCATCAATCGCTATAAGCCAAGTTATGGACTTTACAGACCCAAGTGGAGATTTTACGCTAGCTAGTAAGTTTATAAAAGATTTAGTTATTAAAATCAAAAAAGGTTCATTTCCCCTTCCAAAGAGAGAGTTTTTAAATGTTAATATTCCATATGCTAAAAAAGAAGCAGAGGTTAAAGTAACTTACGCAGGTTATAGACACTATGCAAATGATGCGCATATGCATAGAAATCCTAGAGGTGAGGAATTTTACTGGTTAGGACTTCATCCATTAACTTTTTCTCCAAGAGAGGGACAAAGTGCTATGAGTGATTGTGAAGCTACAGAGGCTGGGTATATCTCAATAACACCAATAATGTTAGATTTATCTGCATATAAAAGCATGAAAGGACTTGAGAGTTGGCTAGATATGACAGAGTAAAACTTCTTTTACGAGATGATTTTGATAAATTAGCTGATGCTAATATTCTTCTTTTAGGTGTAGGCGGAGTTGGTAGTTTTTGTCTTGATAGTTTATATAGAACTGGTGTAAAAAACATCACCATTGTTGATTATGATACTTATGATGATACAAACCAAAACCGACAAATGTGGTCAGAGTTTCATAATGGCGAGTTTAAAGTTGAAGCTTTACAAAAACACTATCCTGAAGTTACAATAATAAATGAACGCATAGATGAAGCATGGGTACAAGAGTTTGATTTTGAACCATATGATTTGGTTCTTGATGCTATAGATGATACACGTGCAAAATTAGCATTAGCTCAAAAGTGTTATTTTAAGCTCATCTCCTCTTTTGGAAGTGCAAAAAGGCTTGATCCAACAAAAATAAAAGTAGATGATATTTGGAAAAGTGGTGGGGATAAACTAGGTAAAAAAATTCGCCATGAACTTAGAAAACGCCGTTTCAAAAAAAAATATACAGTTATATACTCAACAGAAGAGATAAATATAAAAGAAAAAGGCAGCTTTATGGGCGTAACTGCTACTTTTGGTCTTATAATGAGTTCATTAGTTATTAAACATATAATAAAAAAATAATTGCTTTAAAGGAGATAGAGTGGCTGATTTTAGAGTGTCATGCATGGGTATAGTTGGTGATGGATGTGGTGGTGGACGAGAGTTTATTATTGAAAATGAGATTCTTTTTGCACACGATCCTCAGAGTGGTAAAAATACAACTTTATTAAAAAATATAAAAGGAGCTTTAAGTATCTCCAAAAAAGTTTGTATATTATATATAGAATGTAAAAGTGAAAGTTTTAAATATGATCTATCAAAGATGATGCGTATCTCTGAAATTTAAAATAAAGAGATGAATATAAATTTTAGATATAATGATACAAATAAAAATTATTAAAGAGAATAGCTATGCAACAAGTTGAACCAATGACAATATTTGGATATGAAAAACTCCAAGCTGAAGTAAGAGATCTACGCGATGTTAAACGCCCACAAGTTGTAAAAGATATAGAAACAGCATTAGAACATGGGGATTTAAAAGAAAATGCGGAGTACCATGCTGCAAAAGAGATGCAAAAAAACATTGATAACCGTCTAGCAGAGTTATCAAATATTTTAGGAAACTCTCAGATTGTTGACCCATCAGAACTTGAACATGCAAAAGTTAGTTTTGGTTCAACTGTAGTTGTTGAAGATGTTGATAGTGAAGAGGAGATGACCTATACAATAGTTGGTGGGTGTGAAAGCAATCCAGAGCGAGGTCTTATCTCTTTTGGTTCCCCTTTAGCAAAACAATTATTAGGAAAAGAGGAGGGCGATGAATTTAAAGTTCGTCTTCCAGGTGGAGAAAAAGAGTTAGAAATTATAGAAGTAAGATATCAGGAGATAGTATTTGAATCTCATTAATGTAGGAATTATTGGAGTAAGTGGTTATACAGGTTTAGAGCTTGTTAAAATGCTTATAAATCATCCAAAATTTAATCTTAATTATGTTGCAAACTCTACAGGAAAGACAACTATTGATGAACTGCACCCATCTTTAAGTGGTGTTTGTTCTCTTGAAGTTAAAAAAGCAGATGTAGATGAGTGTGCTGATTGTTGTGAACTGATATTTTTAGCAGTACCTCATAAAACAGCGATGGCATTTGTAAAACCATTTATGAAGCGTGGTATTAAAATAGTTGATTTTTCAGCTGATTATAGACTCCCTCAAGATATTTATGAGGAGTATTATTGCTCCCATACAGATGTTGATAATTTACAAAATGTTGTTTATGGACTTCCTGAGATGTTTAGAGAGAATATTAAAAAATCATCATTAGTAGCGAATCCTGGTTGTTATCCAACATCAGCAATTTTAGGAATTTTACCATTTTTATCAAAAAGAGTTCCAAATACTCCCATTATCATTGATGCAAAAACAGGAGTAAGTGGAGCTGGTAAAAAACTTAGTGAAACTACTCACTTTGTAAATGTAAACGATAATCTTTTTTCCTATAATCCATTTTTTCATAGACATGCACCTGAGATAGCTCAAAAACTTGGAATTGACTTTGATGAAATAAATTTTGTTCCACATCTAGTTCCATTAACAAGGGGGATGATTTCATCAATATATTTGCAAACATTAGGGAAATTTGATGCCTATGAAATTGCAAAAGAATTTTATAAAGATGAACCATTTGTCCGTGTGAGTAAAAATCCAGTAGATATAAAAAATACAGCTGGAACTAATTTTTGTGATATATATGTAAAACAAAAAGGTGATCTTCTTTTTATATCAAGTTCTATAGATAATTTACTTCGTGGCTCGTCATCTCAGGCTTTGGTAAATGCAAATCTTATGATGGGGCTTGATGAAAATTCTGGAATTCCAAATATAGCTTATGTCCCATAGGGTAGAACTTAAAGAGGGTGCATTTATCATATCTGATGCGCACTACTCACCAGCACGACCAGAGCTTCTAAACTTTTTAAAAGATATAATAAATAAAAAATTAAACCCATCTCAGATTATTTTTATGGGTGATATTTTTGATGCGCTTTTTGGTAGTATTAAAAGAACTTACAATAAAAATCAAAAACTTATAAATATTATTAATAAGATATCTTTAAATATAGAAGTTATATATTTAGAGGGAAACCACGACTTTAATCTTAAAAATATATTTCCAAACTCTAAAATATTTACTATATCAAATCAACCTATATTATGTGAACAAAAAAACAAAAAAATATATTTGGCTCATGGAGATTTTAATGGAGATAGTGGGTATAAAATTTACACTGCATTGATTCGTAATCCAGTTGTTCTTTTTATATTAAATATTTTAAATACTCTATTTGGTAATTTTGTACTTAATTATTTAGATAATCATTTATCAAAAAAAGATGATTGTGCAAATATTGATAATTTTGAGCAAATTATAAAAAAAAGATTTGATAAAAAATATGATTGTGATTATTTTATAGAGGGTCACCATCATCAAAATAAAGTGCTAAAGCTAAATAATTTCATCTATATAAATTTAGCTGCTTTTGCTTGCAATCAAAGATATTTTATAGTAGAATTTGCTAAAGAAGAATTTCTAGTGTGTAAAACATACCTTGAAATAAGGGAAAATAAAAAATGACTAATGAAAATTCATTAAAAGTTGGTTCTAATGAGATGGAACTGGTTGATTTTCGTATATTAAAAGAGGAAAAGTCTGGAATATATGAGGGAGTTTATGGGATAAATGTCTCAAAAGTTCGTGAAATCATCAAGATGCCATCTTTAACAGAACTCCCAGGGACACCTGAATTTATAGAGGGTATATTTGACCTTCGTGATGTTGTTATACCTGTTGTTAATTTATCAAAATGGATGGGTATTAAAGAGCCTGAAATAGCGAAAAAAAATTCTCGAGTAATAATTACAGAGTTTAATAATATTTTAATAGGTTTTATAGTTCATGAAGCAAAAAGAATTAGACGAATTAATTGGGCTGATATTGAACCCGCATCATTTGCAAATGGAGCTGGTAAGTTGGATGGTTCTAAAATAACAGGTGTAACAAAAATCGAGGATGATAGCGTACTGCTTATTTTAGATCTTGAGAGTGTAGTTCAAGATTTAGGACTTTATGAACCAGATGTTGAAGAGGTGTCACTTAAGGTAGACGATACAAATTTCTCAGGAATAGCTCTTGTTTTAGATGATAGTTTGACTGCTAGAAAAATTGTAAAAGAAGCACTTATTAAAATGGGATTTACTGTGGTTGAAGCTATTGATGGACAAGAGGGTTTAGAAAAACTAGAAGAAATCTATAAAATGTATGGTAATGATATTTCAAATAATTTAAAAATTATAATCTCTGATGTAGAGATGCCTAGAATGGATGGTTTTCATTTTGCAGCAAATGTTAAAGATGATGATAGGTTTAAAAAGATTCCTATTGTATTTAACTCATCCATTAGTGATCATTTTAGTGAGAGTAGAGGGATAGAAGCTGGCGGAGAGGCTTATTTAGTTAAGTTTCAAGCTAATTCATTTTATAAAGAAGTGTCACGAATAGTTCGTGAACATACAAGATAGGAGTTTAAAATATGGATGAATTTCAAGAGATATTACAAGATTTCTTAGTTGAATCGTTTGAGTTAGTTGAACAATTAGATCAAGATCTAATTGAGTTAGAAGCTACTCCTGAAGATCTAGAGCTATTAAATGGAATCTTTAGAGTTGCTCATACTGTAAAAGGTGCATCATCATTTTTAAACTTTGATGTATTAACACATCTAACTCATCATATGGAAGATGTTTTAAATAAAGCTAGACATGGTGAATTAATAATTACTCCAGATATTATGGATGTTGTTTTAGAATCAATTGATTTGATGAAAGCACTTTTAAACAAGATACGTGATACAAGCACAGATTCTGGAATTGATGTAGCTGCTTGTGTTATTAGACTTGATAAAGTTTCTGGTGGTGATAATGATGTAGCACAAGCTGAGCCTGCTTCTACACCAGTTGAAGTTGAAGAGGCTCCTGCTGAAGAAGAGCTAGATTATGACAACATGAGTGATGAAGATGTAGAAGCTGAAATTGCAAGATTATTAAATGAGCGTCAAGAGGAAGATAAAGCAAAAAGAGCAGCTAAAATAGCTGCAGGTGAATCAGTTCCACAAGCGCCACCATCTCCAGATGAGGTTTCTTCAGAGACTCCTAAAGAAGAACCTACCCCAGCTGCATCTCCTCCGCCTCCACCACCAGCTCCACCAGCTGTAAAAAAAGAGGAACCAAAACCTAATGATGCAAAAGCTGCAGCTCCTGTAAAAAAAGCAACTACAGTTGAGCAAACTATTCGTGTTGATGTAAAAAGACTTGATCATCTTATGAACCTCATTGGTGAGCTTGTTCTTGCTAAAAATAGATTAATAAAGATAAATGATGATGTAGAAGAGCGTTATGAGGGAGAGGAGTTTTTAGAAGAGCTTAACCAAGTTGTATCTATTGTTTCACTTGTTACAACTGACTTACAAATAGCAGTTATGAAAACAAGAATGCTTCCAATTGGTAAAGTTTTTAACAAATTTCCTAGAATGATTCGTGATTTAACTAGAGAATTAAATAAAAAAATTGAGTTAGAAATTTCTGGAGAGGATACAGAGCTTGATAAATCAATTGTTGAGGAGATTGGTGATCCATTGGTTCATATTATTCGTAACTCTTGTGATCATGGTATAGAGATACCAGAAGTTCGTATTGGTGCTGGAAAGACAGAAGGTGGTACAATAGCATTAAAAGCATTTAATGAGGGCAACCAAATTGTTATTCAAATTGATGATGACGGTAAGGGTTTAGACGCAGAAATGCTTAAAGATAAAGCAATAGAAAAAGGCTTAATCAGCGAAAAAGAAGCTGATAATATGAGTGATAAAGAGGCATTTTTACTCATTATGAGACCAGGTTTTTCAACAGCAGCAGCGGTTACAAATGTATCTGGTCGTGGTGTTGGGATGGATGTTGTAAAAACAAATATTGAAAAAGTTAATGGTATTATTGATATAGAGAGTGAGATAGGAAAAGGAACTTCGATGAAGTTAAAAATTCCTCTAACTCTAGCAATTATTCAAGCTCTGCTAGTTGGTGTTCAAGAGGAGACATATGCAATTCCTTTAGCATCAGTTTTAGAGACTGTTCGTATCTCAACAGATGAAATTTATACAGTTGAGGGAAAAAGTGTTATGAGACTTCGTGAAGATGTTTTATCGCTTGTTCATATAGCTGATATTTTTGAAGTAGAGCGCATAATGAATGGAGGGGAACATGCATATGTAGTTGTCCTTGGTCTTGGTACTCAAAAACTAGGTCTAATTGTTGATACTTTAGTTGGTCAAGAAGAGATTGTTATTAAATCATTGGGTGATTATTTAAAAGGTATTGAAGGGGTTGCTGGTGCAACCATTCGTGGTGATGGTGGTGTTACACTTATTGTTGATGTTGTTGCAATTATGGACATGGCTAAAAATGTTAAAGCAAGTTCTACTCAAAATTCAACATCTAATGTTGAACAACTGACACAAGAAAAGACAAAAAGTAGTGATTATACAGTTATGATTGTTGATGATTCTAAGACAGATAGAACTATTATGACAAGTGCACTTAAACCACTTGGAATGACTTTAATTGAAGCAGGAGATGGACAAGAAGCTCTTAGTATTTTAAAACGTGGAGATAACCACTTTGACGCTATGCTTATTGATATTGAGATGCCAAGAATGGATGGTTATACATTAGCAACAGAGATTAAAAAGTATAGTAGATATAAAAACTTACCATTAATTGCAGTAACAAGTCGTACTGGTAAATCTGATCGAATGCGTGGAGTTGAATCTGGAATGGTTGAATATATTACTAAACCATATTCAGCAGACTACTTATCTAGTGTAGTACAGAGAAATATAAACTTTAAATCGGAGTTCTTATCATGAGTGATAAATTAAAAGAGATAATTAATAAACAAAGTGATCAACAAAATCCTGATTTAACTAATTTAGATGATGTAGTACAATTGGTTGGATTTATTATTGGTGATGAGGAGTATGCTATCCCTATTTTAGCAATTCAAGAGATTATTAAACCATTTGCATGGACACGTGTACCACAAGTCCCAGCTTATGTAAAGGGAGTGTTTAATATGCGTGGGTCTGTTATTCCATTAATTGATTTACGTTTAAAGTTTGGTTTGAATGAGCAAAAACATAATGATGAAACTCGTTTTATAGTTATGAAAGTTGGTGATGAAATAGCAGGTTTTGTAATAGACAGATTAACTATGGCTCTTCGTATTAAAAAACAAAATATTGGTCCTGCACCTGATACAATAGATAGGGAAGATTCTTTAATTGATGGAGTTGGAAAAGAAAAAGATAGAATAATTACTATTTTAAAAGCAGATAAACTATTAAAAAGAGATTTTTAATAAAAACTAGATGGATAAGTCTTCTTTAGAAATAACCCAACAAACCACAACAATCTCGCTGAATTTTTTTGGTGAGTTCACCCTCTATTTAGTCTCATCCTATGAACAAAAGATAAAAACATTTGATTATAAAAAATATAAATATATTAATATAAATCTGAATGATTTAGATTATCTTGATACAGCTGCAGCAATTTTTTTAAATAATTTTTTAAAAAAACTCAAGAAAGAAAATATAAATTATAATATAAATTGTGAAAAAACAGAACTCTTAGATACAATAAAATTAGTACAAAAATATCATGTAGACTTAGATAAGATAAAAGAATCACGAGAAAATATCTTAGATAAATTAGGAAAAGAGTTTTTCAAAAAATTTCATGATTTTATGGCTTTTGTGAGCTTTTTAGGAAAACTTTTTTCTACAAAACTTTTTGTTATTAAAAACTTAAAACAAATCAGAGTTAAAGAGATATTTTTTGAGATGAATGAGAGTGCGATTAAAGCTATTGGCATTGTTGCCCTTACAAGTTTTTTGATAGGGTTGGTTATAGCTTATCAATCAGCATATCAGCTTAAAATTTATGGTGCAAATATTTTTATAGTAGATATGATTGGTATCTCTATGCTTAGAGAGTTAGCACCAATTATTACAGCTATAGTAATAGCAGGGCGTAGTGGTTCTGCTTTTACTGCACAAATTGGTGCCATGAAAATAACAGAAGAGTTAGATGCGATGCGTACAATGGGTTTTGATCCCTATCTATTTTTAGTAATACCAAAAATATTAGCACTTATGATTACTGTGCCGGTATTAATATTTATAGCAGATATAATGGGAATATTGGCTGGGATGATAGTAGCAAATATAGATCTTGGTATTACAGTAGATATGTTTTTAAGTCGTTTTACTGAAGTTGTAGATATCAAACATTTTTATATAGGAATATTCAAAGGTCCGTTTTTTGCATTTTTAATTGCTACTATTGGAATCTATCGTGGTTTAGTTGTAAAAAATGATACTCAAAGTATTGGATTTAATACAACTAGAAGTGTTGTTGAGTCAATTTTTGCTGTAATTGTATGTGATGCTTTATTTTCAATTGCATTTACAAACTTGGGGATATAATGAGTATTGCAATAGGTGAAACCATTATTAAAGTTCGAAATGTTAAAACTATTTTTGATAAGAAAATAGTTCATGATGGATTAAATTTAGATATTAATAAGGGGGAAATCTATGGCTTACTTGGTCCAAGCGGTTGTGGAAAAACTACCTTACTAAAAGAGATGGTGATGCTACAAAATTATCATGGTGGCAATATAGATATTTTAGGGTATAATTTATCTAATATCAACGAGAATGACGCACAAGCTCTAAGAAGGCAATGGGGTGTTTTATTTCAAGCAGGTGCTCTTTTTTCTTCACTTAGTTTAGCTGATAATATTGCGCTTGGTCTTGTGGAGTATAGTGATTTATCAAAAAAAATGATAGATGAAATTGTTGCATTTAAAATTAACTTGGTTGGATTAAAACAAGAAGATAAAGCATTGTTCCCCTCTCAAATAAGTGGTGGAATGAAAAAAAAAGCAGCTTTAGCTCGTGCTTTAGCACTTGATCCAAAGTTGCTGTTTTTGGATGAACCAACAAGTGGATTAGATCCTATTTCAGCAAGAGAGTTTGATACTTTAATACTAAAATTACGTGAACTTTTGGGTCTTAGTATTGTGATGGTATCACATGATTTACGCTCTATTTATGATACTTTGGATCGTATAGCTGTAATTGATAATAAAAAAATTATTTATGAGGGTAATCTTAAAGATATCAAAAATGATAAAAGTGAATTTATACAAACATTTTTTAGAGCTAATATTTAGCTTATCAAGCGAAAGCTTGACTTTAGTGACCATAGCGGTCAAAGCGGAGATAAAGGGACTTGTACCTTTATTGGATAAATAAAATGGAATATTTAGATGAATAATAAAGTAAATTATACAATAGTTGGTTTTTTTGTTTTAGCTGGTATGTTTTTAATGATTGTTTTTTCATACTGGTTGCTTCAACCAGCAAATGAAAAAGAGGTTAAAACTTATGTAATATATTTTGATGAGTCAGTTTTAGGATTAAATTTAGAAGCTCCTGTAAAATATAGGGGAGTTTCTGTTGGAAAAGTTACAAATTTACAAATTAAACAAGATAATTCACAACAAGTTGAAGTTCATATATCTATATTAAAAACAACACCAATTAAGGTATCTACAAGAGCTAAACTTACATCTCAAGGAATTACAGGTCTGAGTTATATAAATCTAACAATGGGTGATAATAGTGCACCACTTTTGGAAATATCTAATGGTGATAAGTATCCAGTTATAAAAACAATACCATCTTTTTTTGAAACTATAGAAAAATCATTTGGAAATGTATCAACAAACTTATCTAAGACATTAAGTGGGACGCAAAAACTTTTAAATGAGGAAAATCAACAACAGATAAAATTACTTTTAAAACGCACTGCTGGCTTTATGGATAAGATGGAAAAACTTCTTGATGATAAAACTATTAAACATCTACAATCTAGTGTGAAGAATCTGGATGAGAGTAGTGATAAATTAAATAAAATGATGCCAAAAATAGAATATTTTATAAAAAATAGTGTAGCATGGGAAAATAAAATATCAAACTCTTTTGATTCCATTATGGGTAGCTACATAGGAATAAAAGAGTCTATGGATGAGTTTAAACGGGCTCTTTCAAGTGGAGAGTTTAATCTAAAAGAGATTACAAGTGATATAGTACCAACTATAAACAATGCAGTTTTGGATTTTCAACAGTTAATGATAAAAGCAGATAGTGTTTTAGAACAATATGAAAGAAGTCCAAGCGATATACTGTTTAAACAACAAGAGATTAAAAATGGTCCAGGGGAATAGTTTATGAAATTAATATTACCAATACTTTTAGTATTTATTTTTTTTGGTTGTGCTACAAAAGTGCCTATAGCTACAAAATATAAATTAGATAGTGAAATAAATACTAAAAAAATTCAAGATTCTAAGTGTTCAAAAGAGAGTTTAAAAGTTTTACAATCATTTAGTTCTAGTATGTTAATGTCTCAAAAAATGTACTATGTGGAAGATAATAATAAAATATATCCATATTCTGAAGCTATGTGGGGTGATTCTCCAAACAAAATAGTATCTAAGCATTTATTTGAAATGTTAAGGGAATCAAATCTCTTTTATGCAGTAATTAATTCAAAATCTAGAATAAAAACATCATGGTTACTTGAGAGCAAGGTAGAAGATTTTATGCAATATTATGAAAATAATCTATCCTCTTCATATGTTAAAGTAACAGTTGATTTAACACTTATAGATTCAAAAACTTCACAAATAGTAGCTACTAATGTTTTTAGATCAAAAATTAAAGTAGATACTCTTAATGCACAGGGAGGTGTTGAAGCTTTTAATACAGCTCTTAATGAAATTTTAAATGATAGTTCACTTTGGATATATAAACAATGTCAATAATCAAAGAAGAGGAATACAAAAAGCGTAGAGACACACTCGCCAAAAAAATGTCACAACATAGTGTAGCCATCATTTTTAGTGCAACTTATAAAACACGCTCAAATGACACTAACTATCCATTTAGGCAAAATAGCAATTTTTATTATTTAACTGGATTTAAAGAGGATAATTCAATCCTTGTTTTAATTAAAAAAAAGAAAAAATACAAATCAATTTTGTTTGTAAATAAAAAAGATAAAACAGATGAGATGTGGAATGGTAAAAGATTAGGTGTTTTAAAAGCAAAAAAAAGTTTTTTAGTGGATGAAATATATGTGTCAGATGAATTTAAAAAAAAGATTAGTGAGTTTTTAGAACTAAAAAAGAGTTTGTATTTTGATTTTAAACTAGATGATTCAAAAATGAAACTACTCAAAAATAGTGCAAAAAACATAAATATTCATAAAAATATAGCTTTAATTATCCAAAAGATGAGACTTGTAAAATCAGATTCAGAGATTTCTCTTATAAAAAAAGCTATAAATATTACTAAAAAAGCACATCATAAGTTGATGAAGTTAGATAAAATAGGTAGAAATGAATATGAATTATTATCAAATATAGAACATATATTTAAGATTAATGGAGCTTACGATAGTGCCTATACCTCAATAGTAGCATGTGGAAACAGTGCCAATACTCTTCACTATATCGATAATAATAAACCACTAGTTAATAATGAATTAATCCTTATAGATGCTGGTTGTGAGTATCAGTATTATGCTAGTGATGTAACTCGTACCATACCTGTAAATAAGCAATTTTCCAAAGCTCAAAAAGAGATATATGAGTTAGTATTATCAGTCGAAAAATTTATTATAAAGATGGTAAAACCAAATATTAAACGCTCTGAGTTACATAAAAAAAGTGAAGAACTTTTAGTAAAAGGGATGATAAAACTTGGTATTTTAAAAGGTAATTATAAAAAAATTATTAAAAAACAGATACATAAAAAATATTATCCACATGGCATTGGTCATTGGATGGGTTTAGATGTCCATGATGAATGCCCATATAAAGATGAAAATGGAGATGAAATTCTTTTACAAGAGGGTATGGTTTTAACAATAGAACCAGGT